>NZ_LWEY01001457.1:0-1209 GCF_001634935.1 Oleiphilus sp. HI0043
TGTAAGCCGTTATGATATTGATGATTTAGACCGAGCTATTGCCGATGGTGAGGCTCATGGTTTTATCAAGGTGCTAACCGTCCCCGGGAAAGATAAAATTCTTGGGGTAACGATTGTCGGTCATCATGCCGGGGATATTATTGCTGAATACGTGACGGCAATGAAGCATGGCTTAGGTCTGAATAAGATCCTGGGCACGATTCATATCTACCCAACCCTGGCGGAAACCAATAAGTTTGTCGCTGGTAACTGGAAAAAAGCCAACGCGCCTGAGAAGGTATTGCAGTTTCTTGAGAAATTTCATGCATGGCGTCGTGGTTGAGGCTTATTCATTCTTAGGCTGAGAACGCCATTCCTCACATGAAACCAACCAGCCCTAAGCCGCCAGCGAGCCATGGAAGGCTCTGTCTACTTGAGTTATTTTGACTATGGTCATACCCACCTACACTGACCACTTTCGTCATAAATTTCGAATTAAATAAATTTGTATTGACCTTACCGTAGCTGTAAGGTTTATGCTATTCCATATTAGATCAATTTATATAGGAGTAGCACGATGAATATCGGCGCGATATCAAAGCTAACAGGCCTTAATTCTAAAACCATTCGCTACTACGAAGAGATCGACCTGGTTCATCCTAGCTCGCGCTCTGCCAACGGCTATCGACAATATTCAGAACAAGATCTGGAACAGCTCCAGTTTATCCAGCGCGCCCGAAAGACAGGCTTCAATATTGATGAGTGTCGCCACTTGCTTGATCTTTTCAATAATAAAGGCCGACAAAGTCACGAGGTTAAATCCCTCGTCTTGGACAAAGCAAAATTAGTTGAAGAGCAAATAGCTGAGCTTAGGCTGATGCACCAGTGCCTGCTAGACCTCGCTAGCCAATGCCAATCTAACAATGACCCTCACTGCGCTATTCTTGATAAGCTTAGCGAGGCACCAGAGCAACTAACGACACAGGGAGGGGTAAAGCTATGAAAGAAACGAAATCAAGCTGCTGCGGCTCTAGTTCTGAAAAAAATAACCCTGAAAAGCCTGAAAGTAGTTCAAGTTGTTGCAGCAAAGAAAAACAGCCCGTACATACTACGTCATGCTGCTCCAGCAGTAGTAAGGCAACGAGCGAGCCCGCAACTAACAGTTGCTGTGAAGACTCTCCAGAAAAGCGAGACTGGTTACTCTGGGGGAGCTTAACGCTTTCAATTATC
>NZ_LWEY01001458.1:0-468 GCF_001634935.1 Oleiphilus sp. HI0043
AGATCAATTTATATAGGAGTAGCACGATGAATATCGGCGCGATATCAAAGCTAACAGGCCTTAATTCTAAAACCATTCGCTACTACGAAGAGATCGACCTGGTTCATCCTAGCTCGCGCTCTGCCAACGGCTATCGACAATATTCAGAACAAGATCTGGAACAGCTCCAGTTTATCCAGCGCGCCCGAAAGACAGGCTTCAATATTGATGAGTGTCGCCACTTGCTTGATCTTTTCAATAATAAAGGCCGACAAAGTCACGAGGTTAAATCCCTCGTCTTGGACAAAGCAAAATTAGTTGAAGAGCAAATAGCTGAGCTTAGGCTGATGCACCAGTGCCTGCTAGACCTCGCTAGCCAATGCCAATCTAACAATGACCCTCACTGCGCTATTCTTGATAAGCTTAGCGAGGCACCAGAGCAACTAACGACACAGGGAGGGGTAAAGCTATGAAAGAAACGAAATCAAG
>NZ_LWEY01001459.1:0-1262 GCF_001634935.1 Oleiphilus sp. HI0043
CGAAATCCGCTGGCTGACCCTTATTTGTTTGGTATTTCCTCAGGCGCCTCATTTGGCGCTGTGCTGGTCATTGCCGCAGGTGGAGCTAGTTCAATGCTAAGTGATGCTGGTCTGTATGATCTCGGTATCACTGCTGGAGCGTTTATTGGCAGTGCTGTGTCGGTTATTCTGGTTATCTCTCTTTCGGGTATGGGGGCGCAAATTGAACGAATGTTATTAGCCGGCGTTGCGGTTTCTTTTATGTTCAGCGCGGCAACGAGCTTGGTTTTATATATGGCTGATGCTCAAGCCGTTGCATCGCTTATTTTTTGGACTATGGGTAGTTTTAGTAAAGCTCACTGGGGAGCATTATGGATGCCGTCTTTAGTTATTCTTATTTGTATCGCAATATTTTTTGCCAATCACCGGCGTTTGCGTGTCATGCTTGCGGGGGATGAAAGTGCGACCGCATTAGGAGTGGATGTAAAGCGTTTGCGAATTTCTATGTTATTGCTTAGTTCTTTGTTAACGGCAACGTTGGTTGCAAATTGTGGTGGCATAGGCTTTGTTGGTTTAATGGTGCCCCATATTGTTAGAAGGTTGCTAGAGCGCCGGAGTAAGCACGTTTTAACGGCGTGTGTATTATTGGGTGGTTGTTTCATGGTATGGGTTGATGTGCTTGCACGTACCTTGATCGATAATAATGAGCTACCCGTTGGTGTCATTACAGCAGCAATTGGTAGTGCCTTCTTTCTTCTGGTTCTTCGTCGTCGAGGATGGTAAATCGTGCTTATGTTCAGAGTACTTAATCTATTGCTTTTGCTAGTCTTGGCTTTTCAAGCTTCCTTGTCTCATAGTGACGAAACTTCCCACGCACCCTTTGTTGCAAAGCGAATCGTAGCGCTTTCTCCACACTCAGTTGAGTTATTATTTTCTCTAGGTGCTGGAAGTAGAATCGTAGCAACGACAAGCTATGCTGATTTTCCTGATGAAGCTAAGAGAATACCTCAGGTCGGTGGTTACAATGGGATTCAACTTGAGAGTGTGCTCGCCTTAAAACCGGACTTGATTGTTGCTTGGGAAGGAGGCAATCCTGCCGGTGATATTGATCGCCTAGAACGCTTGGGCTTAAAGGTCTATCGTAGTGAAACCAAGCGTATGGCAGATATTGAAACGGAAATCATAGAGCTGGGGGCCTTGACTGGGCTGAATGCGAAAGCCGCGGAGCTCGTTGCAACGTTTAAGCAAGACTGGCAGGGCATACAGAAAGAGAATCATCATAA
>NZ_LWEY01001460.1:0-903 GCF_001634935.1 Oleiphilus sp. HI0043
GTGATGTTTTAATACCCATGTAAATCACAACAGTGTGATCTTCACGTGCCAAAGCCTGCCAAGGTAAATCCAGCGTATCATCCTGAAGATGGCCCGTGATAAAAGTGCAACCATGAACAAAATCCCGGTGAGTTAATGGAATGCCGGAATAAGTCGTACAACCTGAAGCAGCGGTAACACCTGGGACGACTCGGCAAGCAACCCCCGCATCCAACAGTTCCTGAACCTCTTCACCACCACGACCAAAGATAAAAGGGTCACCGCCTTTAAGACGAGCAACCTTCTTGCCGCTCATCGCTTTTTCGACAATCAACTGGTTTATTTGCTCTTGGGGCAAAGCATGGTCGGCACTTTTCTTACCCACATAAATACACTCTGCCCTGGGCGACACTAATTCCATCACTTCAGCACTGACCAAGCGGTCATAAATAACACAGTCAGCCTGCTTGATTAAGCGATGAGCCCTTATGGTTAACAGTTCAGGATCACCCGGTCCGGCGCCGATCAGAGCAACTTCTCCGGGTAGAAAAGGTCGTCTATTTTCAGAACCTTTAGCAAACAATTCTTGTGGGCGTTTTAGGCCAGCATTGGAAAAATTATCTTGATTCATAAGCCTCTCCTAAACAGCCTGAGGTGTAGCGTTTGTACTTTCAAGCAAGTGCGTATTAACTGCCTCGGCACCATCAATATCGTCTTCTGACAAACCAATTTCCTGATTATCCAGATAGCAGCCCGGGTCCTCTCCCCAATATTCACCATCACTACTGAAAGCTCGCACCCTAGTATTACCACCACATATCGCAAAGTAATCACATTTGGCACAACGTCCCTCAATAGGACGTGGACTCATGCGTAGCCCCAGCATTAATTCATCGTCGGTATTTTGCCAAATATCTGAAAACG
>NZ_LWEY01001461.1:0-861 GCF_001634935.1 Oleiphilus sp. HI0043
GTCAGGGCAACCCTGCAGAGATAGTGAAGGAAGTGCATGAGTGGGGCGGTGTTGTCTTTCATGATGTGATTCGTGCAGAGCATGCGAAGAAAGCAATTGCTGCGGGTGTGGATGGAATTATTGTTGTCTCGGCAGGAGCAGGAGGCCATGCGGGTACCATTAACCCCTTTGCTTTGGTGAGAGAAATTCGAGAATTTTGGGACGGCCCTTTGGCTTTGGCCGGTGCTGTGAATGATGGCTACGGTATACGTGCAGCTGAAGTGCTGGGAGCAGACTTTGCTTATATGGGAACACGCTTTATAGCCACCGAAGAAGCCGAGGTAGACCCTGACTACAAAAAGATGTTGGTTGAATCAGGGATTAAAGATTTGATCTTCACAGATACCTTTACTGGCGTGAAGTGTAACTTCCTTAAGCCGTCAATTGAGCGTGCTGGCGTTGACTTGGCAAGTTACCAGGCCAAGGAAAGTGTCGATCTTGATTTGGCAGGTAGTAATGCATGGAAGGACTTTTGGAGTGCTGGTGAAGGCGTATCGGGCATTCACACAATTAAATCGATGGCTGATTTAGTAAAGGAGTTAAAGGTAGAGTACCTGGGCGCAGTTGAAAAGCCGGGCTTTGCCAAGTAAAGGTTATAGTACGGTTAAGCTTGGCGCTGACGATACTGGGCAGGCGATACGTCCGCCCAGCGCGTAAATGAAAGCGAATGTGATTTCACTTACGATGTGTTTGAGGGGTTGTTTCACGTCTTTAAGATATTTGCTCCACGTGTTAGAGAGGCAGATACTGCGCTACAACAGATCGCATTATTTGTCCGGAAAATATTGCGAGCACTTACTCGTCTTTGTACTTATCAGCGAT
>NZ_LWEY01001462.1:0-749 GCF_001634935.1 Oleiphilus sp. HI0043
CTCGAATTTAGCCACTTTCCATCGCTTGACTTTATTTTGATGGCTTCGAAATCTCGCATTAACCTTTCAACGTAGAGCCTGGCTTGGGGGAGTGAGCAGTTGGATAGAAGTATAGTAAACTTCCCACCACCGACTCTTCCTGCCAGCCCTCTTCTATAGGCGAAGCTATTTTCCTTATCGATCAGCTTTGCGGCTAGGTTATCTCGACGTACTTTTGTTTGGAGCAATTGACCAAACTCGCTAAGCAATAGGTCGCCTGCGTGAAGGCCGTGCGCCTCATTAAACTTCTGAAAGTTGTCAATATCAATATCGATCCAAACAAGGTCGTTCTCGCTAGTTTTAATTGTATGTTCAATTTGAGTGTAGAGGGTTTGACGACTAAAAACCCCTGTTAACTGGTCTTGAGTTGACTCACCCAGATAATTTTCGTCGTCTCTTGCCAGCTTACGGTTTTCTTGTTTCAGGTTTGCGTATTTATAGCCAAGCAAGATGGCTAGCAGCAGTTGCTCGGTCACTGAACCTGCAATGAAAATATTGAGGGTGTCTAGTGATGGGGGGGTGTATCCAAGCCACATCCATACCCATAGGGTGCCCGTAATAAGGTGAGTGGTCCAGGCAAGAAGAAACAACTTCGCCATCGGGGGGTGACGCTTTAGTGCACCGATAGCACAGACAAGTATGATAATTGGAATGACTAGACCTATCGTTTCTACACACATGTAGGCAAGTTGGTCAGACATAAACCCTAG
>NZ_LWEY01001463.1:0-683 GCF_001634935.1 Oleiphilus sp. HI0043
ATTAACTTGGCAAATCAGATTTGGCCTGTGCTTCAGACTGTATTGTAATTCGGGTAAATACATTCACTCGACTTAATTAGATTTACATAGTTAGTGGGGCCAGGGAAGGCCCTTTTTTGTGAATGAAATCACAAATCTATTCTCTTTTTAGCTCGTGTATTATCGAGGGTGCAAAATATGAACAATATTCACTATTTGGTACGTTTTGCGCCTCACTAAACTTAAATTAATCATTATAGGATCATGTCTCCATATCAAAAATAACAACTGGAGAAAGCATGAAAACGATGAATCTAAGAAAACTGTATCACAAAGGCGGCTCTAGAATAAGCTGGTGGGGACACTAGCGATTGCCGGTTCCTTGGTTGCTTGTACGGGAAACCCTTATGAAGAAAACGCTCAGCGTATGGACGTGGTAACGCTAGGTGATTCGATATTCGACTTGAATGGTGTAATTGAGGAGGACCTTCAAGCGAATGCCGCTACCACTTTCCGAAACTATACGCAAAGTGGCGCTGAGTTATCGGGTGGCTCATTAGCAACACCTGTAGACAAACAGTACCAAGATGCGAAAGCAACGGATGCGAATATTTCTACGATTGTCATGGATGGCGGCGGTAATGATATCTTGATACCGGCAACTTTATTCGACCCTTATGGTTGCCGTACTAAGTGGTATCGCT
>NZ_LWEY01001464.1:0-1389 GCF_001634935.1 Oleiphilus sp. HI0043
AGGGCATGCTAAACGCGTGATGATGGGCGTGTGGTCCTTCCTTCGCCAGTTTATGTATACCAAGTTCGTAATTGTCTTGGATGATGACGTTAACGCACGAGAGTGGGAAGATGTGATTTGGGCAATTACGACACGTATGGATCCGGCAAGAGATATCACCTTGGTTGAAAACACACCGATAGACTATTTGGACTTCGCTTCGCCAGTATCGGGCTTAGGCTCCAAGATGGGTCTTGATGCAACCAATAAATGGCCGGGTGAAACAAACCGGGAATGGGGTGAACCAATTACCATGACTGACGAGATAAAGTCTCGAGTTGATGAAAGGTGGGACGACTTGGGCATCTTTGGTGGTGATCAGTCCAAGTGAACGTGCTCGAAATAGAGTCACGGGTTGAAGGCCAGCTTCGCACATACGAATTGGCTTTTGATGCGGGAGAGTCAGTATATGAAATTGCTGACAGATATGCCTTGAAGTTGCCCGTCAGTTGCCGCAACGGGGTTTGTGAGATATGCCGGGCCAAGCTCGTTTCTGGCGAAGTTGAATTCGGCCCCCGAAGGGAGCTGGTTCAGGGGCCACTACAGAAAGACTTGTTGCTGTGCCAGACTTGGCCAGTGAACTCAAGCAAAATTACAATAGATAATATCTATGGGCCAGGAGAATTGCCTGTGAAGAAAACGGTTTGCCGAGTAATCGCTGTCGAAGTGATTAGAGGGCATGTTTATAAAGTTGAGTTGCAGTTACCTGCGGGCAAGCTGCCGGAGTTTTATGCCGGGCAGTATTTGGCACTTGAGATGCCGGGTAAGGATGCTGGTAGTTATTTTTCTATCGCTTCAGCGCCTGGCTTGCGAGAAATCACCCTCCACATTCAGGCTGATCCGCACTTGAACTCAGCGGTTGAAATTGTGGACTACTGTAAGGACGCGTTGGAGAGTGGAGCCAGTGTCACGATCTCTTTACCGTTTGGAAAGGCTTGTTTGCCAAAAGTGCCTGATAAGCCGCTAATCTTGATGGCTGCTGGTACCGGCTTTGCTCAAATGAAGTCTATTATTGACTATCTCCTGGCGCAGAATTATTCGCTTCCGCTTGCCTTATATTGGGGAGTTAGAAAAGAAGAAGATATGTACTTGGCAGAGTTGGCTGAGGAGTGGGCATCGAAATATGATCACTTTGAATTCCACCCGCTTATCGCAGACATTGAAAACATAGATGCAAACGCTCATCACAATCAATTGAGTGATGCGGTATTAGCAGACTTTTCAAATTTAGCGGATAGTAAGGTTTTTGTTAGTGGCTCGCCAAAGCTTGTTCATTCTGCAATGGACGCCTTGCTGGAAGCCGGATTAGAAGAACAAGACTTCTTCTCCGATGTTCTGGAATATGCGCCA
>NZ_LWEY01001465.1:0-920 GCF_001634935.1 Oleiphilus sp. HI0043
TGCGAGTGATGCCTTTAGAAGGTTATTGGATCAACACGGCATCCAAGGAAGCATGAGTCGGCGTGGCGACTGTTGGGATAATGCGGTAGTAGAAAGCTTCTTTGGAAGCCTGAAGCAAGAGCGCGTGCAATGGCGAAGTTACCAAACTCGCTATGAGGCACAGCAGGATATTTTGGATTACATATCCATGTTTTATAACAGTCGGCGGCTGCATTCTTACTTGGGCTACATGAGCCCGAATGAATACGAAGCTCAGGCAATTGAAATGAAAAAAGTATCTTAACTGGGTTGGTCAAAAATGCTAGACCACGTCATTGAGCTTTGGGGTGGTACGGTTGATGTTGATGGTCTGTACATCTACAACGCAGGTGATGATTCAATCGATACTGACCAGGGTTATATCGGCACTCTTTCAAACGTTTACGTTCAGCAAGTTGTTGTTGATGATGAGATTGACTCACGTGCAATCGAAGCTGACTCGCACAGCACTGACGATGCAGGCACACCAATTGCTAAGCCAACGCTTGAAAATGCAACACTAGATACAATCGGTCGCGCTATTCGTCTTCGTGAAGGTACAGGCTACGTATTTAACAACGTACAAGTTAATGTTAAGTCTTCAAGTGCTGATGCATCACTAATTGGGACACAGGTTGATGACGGTGAAGGTGGTACTGAAGAGTACACTGAAGCTGATTACATTGCAGACATCGCAGCAATCCGTGTAAGTGATACTGCTGTAACTGGCGATGAAATTGAAACAGCAGGTGCTGGTATCGCGATCAAGAATGACGCAGTTGAGTTAGTGATTGATGATGCTGTAACAGGCGACATCGGTGCTGACGGTATCATCACTAGTGGTAAGGGTATCTATCGTGACGAAGGTACACGTGAAATTTTCCGTGCACTTGGTGATGTAC
>NZ_LWEY01001466.1:0-1972 GCF_001634935.1 Oleiphilus sp. HI0043
ACCCGAGCAAAGAAATGAAGCAACAGGGCTTGTTTTATCTCGAACCAACACGTCTATAATTAGCAGTAAGTTATGATGCAGTATCTAAAAAATATCGTTCCGTCTTCCTCGCGCTTATCGTCGCGCTTGGCCTGATTTCTTGGCTCTACGATAACGCACCCGAGCCTGAGCAAAGTACTCAACAGAACCTGGCGCCAAGAGTTCCTTACACAGAGGTAATCGAAAGCAGCCAAGCGATTCCAATCTATAGTCGCGGTAGAGTATCTGCCTCAGAAGTTCGTCAGATTACCAATCAGGTACCCGGCCTGGTCAAACGTGTCAGCAAAGAGCTTAGTATAGGCGCAAGGGTCAAGCAGGGCGACATTCTCATTGAACTTGAACAACAGCCTTTTGTACTCGATATCGCACAAAAACAAGCTGAACTTGACCGAACTAAACTTGAATTAGTCAGAGTTAAAGCAAAGGCGGCTGTCGCACAAAAAGGCCTAAAACGAAACGCAACTGACTATGCGCGTCATATACCACAGGTGCGCCATGCCAGCAGTCAAGTTTCGGCCGCGGAAGCCGCCTTAGCTTATGCAAAACAACAACTCAAGAAGACTGTAATCAGAGCACCAATAGATGGCAAAGTCATTAAACTGAGTATTACTGAAGGCGAGTACATACTGGCTACCTCAAATGTTGCAACAATCTATGGGACTGACGAAGTTGAAGTCCGACTCCCGTTAAATGACCAGCAAATTGAAATTCTCGGTCTAAATCATAAAGGCTACTTGGGCAAAACAAGTAAACCTATTGCTAGCTTGAACAGCTATCAAAACCCGACAAAACAATGGCAAGGACTTATCGACCGAATTGAAGGGGAGCGCGATAGAAATCAGCTTCTTTATGTTATTGCGCAAGTTTCAAGCAATAACGCTTCAAACAAATCTAGCAAGAGCTTACTACCAGGCTCCTTTGTTGAAGCAAGGATCGAAGGGCAAGTAATCAATAATTTAAAGCTAATTCCTCGTAGTGCTGAACCTGCCAACAACACTGTTTGGACGATTGATAACGATATGCGCTTACACAGAAAAAATATCGAACTAGTGTATCGTGGCAAAGAGCTATCCTTCGTAAAGGCGGGATTAAATGCAAACGAACGTATCGTTACCGGTTCATTTCATTTAATGGCAGAAGGTATGAAAGTTGAGCCTTACCTAGCCAATGATCTCGCGCTTATTGAGCACCCTGTAGCGAGTACAATTCAATGAAAGGTGCGATCGCATGGTTTGCACATAATCCGGTTGCCGCCAACTTGCTTATGTTTACCGTGTTTGCCTTGGGTTATATCAGCCTGCCCGATATTCGCAAAGAGCTGATCCCAAATGTGTCCCTTGAACGTATTGGGATAGATACGAGCCTGCCTGGTGCGTCAGTTGAAACCATAGAATCTAGCATCTGCAAGCCAATCGAAAACCAGATTTATGATATTGAGGGCACACTTGAGCTTAGCGCTATTGCGCATGAGGGTTTTTGCTCAATGACTCTTGACGTAGCAGACGGCTACCTCACGAAAGATATACTAGATACAGTTAAAAGCCGTCTCGAAAACTATGATGCCTTACCAGACGAGGCAGAAGAGCCAACCGTCAAGGAATTGATTGTACGTAATCGCGTTAGTAAATTAATTCTCAGTGGCACCGCGGACTACGCTAGCATGAGCAAGATGGCGCGAAGCATACGCAGTGAAATCCTCGAAAACGATAACATCAGCATCATCGACCTAGAAGACGTTAAAGACTCTGAAATACAAGTCTATATCCCGGCACATAACTTAGAGCAATATCAAGTTAGCTTCGAAGAGATCAGTCGTCTAATTAGGCAACAATCAAATCAGTTACCAGGTGGCGTATTAAAAACCCATGACGGTGACGTACTAATCACCAGTGATGCTAAAAAAAGTGATGCAGAGGGTTATCGAAATATCATT
>NZ_LWEY01001467.1:0-24342 GCF_001634935.1 Oleiphilus sp. HI0043
CCCTGGCGCTGCTGGTTAAGCTTACCCTTGATAATACGCGGCAATTTGCCAAGTGTTGTCCGTTTCGAGTTGGGTACTATTTTTTGGTAGGCTGTTAATGCGCTTTGGCCAGCGGAATCAGCCTGCCCTTCAAAGTACATACCCTGGCCAATAAACACGCCGAATTGCAGTAAAAACCCAAGTCCAGCAAGTGCTGCAACAGCTCTCCAGCGATGCCAGGACCCGCTAGACTGACGAGCAATCACAAAATCGCCTTGGCACAAATTTGTCAGGGTTGTTTTATTACGTGTATAGCACTCACATAGGAATTCAAATTCACTTAAACCAAACTGCTCAACTGAGATAGACAGGTGTGGGTACTGCTCTATTTGAGCAAGCAACATCTTAGCCGCTTCCATATAGTCAGCTGCAACCCAAACCTTCATCGAAAGCTCGCGTGCTTCCTCATCTTCACTTGGCGCAAGAAAAACACTGTCTAAATATGGAATGAGGTTATCAGGCTTTAAGGAAATCATCTTTCCTTCGAGAGAACGAACGATTACTGAGCCGCTAGACAAACAAAGACTAAGGTCATCTTCAGCAATAGGCAGACACTGCGCATCGAGATACACGCCAGCTAAAGGAATATCGGCCATTTCGCTATTAAAAGACTGAAAATTTGACTCGAACAAAGAGTGGTCGATATTAATGACCGAGTAAGCGCCTCGTTTGCTTTTTGGCCCCAAACAAATATGTATTTGCTCAATATCTTGCGCAACCTGCTCTTCTACTGCAAAGGGTAGCGCTTGCTGCAGGTAACGAGCCTGACCTCCTGGCAGACTCACTTCGCTTACAAAGGCGGCTGAAGAAGGCCAAAGCGCAATCAGTTCAACATTCTCGATACCATTCTGCATTAAGGTCTGATCGATTATTTCCAGACTCGAACGCGCGCCATATTTAAGTTGCTCACCAGCAATATCATAGAGCGCCCATTCATATAACGCTCCTTCTACCTGATGTACTTTATGTGGCCTTACAAACAATGTATTTGGCATGAGTTTACTCTATCTGTTTTGAACGACGCTAATCGTTTTATTATAGCGCCACTTGCTCTTTGGTAATTAAATATTTTTGGCCCTGGTTACGACTAAGAACCTGTAAAGACCCGTCTTCGTTACTCCGATAGAGTACACTTCTTAACCTGACCGTGCGCTCGGAAAGTGTCACTTCGGTCGCTAACTCGTAAAAGTCAGATCGAACCCCGATGTAATTAAAGTTTATTTTTCCATCCGCAACTAAAGTCTCAGCCTTAAACTCGTCAATATTCTTCCAGGCCTTATCCTGACGAGCTTCTACCAAGCTATCTGCCTGGGCATCAGTAAGGGTTTCACTTAAACTCTGTAAAACTTCCGCTGTTGCAGTATTTACATTAACGGGAGCCCAACCCTGAGGCAATACAGTGACATGCTCTAATAGTTTTTTGAAGTCTTCATTACTGATTGTGGGAAGTAATCGTAATTCTGATATATCGAGCATAGGCTGGCCAGCATTTCTATAAGGAGGGTCTAAGGACAAATACTCGCCATCTTCCGCCCCATCAAAACCACTTGAGTCCTGATTTTCATCAAGCCAGTCAATAATTTGCTCAAGCTTTACCGTTTCGATCGCCAAACGATTAAATAAACGAGTGAAGCGTTCCTTCATTACAGGGATAACTTCCCCTGTCACACTGACTAGGTCATTTAGATTCAGCTTCCCTTGAACATCATTAAACTGTGACGAAACAATTGCACCTTCATAGGGTCTTGTTAAAGAGGACTCAAGAAAGGCTAGGTCATCATAGAATTCTTTTTCTACATCTTTATCATTATCCCAATCATCTTTTAGCCACCACTTTGCATATAACTCGGAGCCAATCGCGTATTGATACGCTTGAGACTGGGCAAATAAATTACCGGCCTGCTGAACAAAAATACTCTGTCTGTTGTACATACCGACAGACAGTATAGAAACTAATGCGAAAACAAAGATGACAATCATCAAGGCGACCCCGCCCTGTTTTTTAACTGAGCATGGGTACTGAATACCGTATGTTCTATATAGCAGAGGCATCAGTCTTTAGCCTTCTGGCCATCAAGACCGTTATCTGAAGATGCGCCGCCACTTAATTCAAGCTCTTTGCCGGAAAAATAGCTCCCTACCTCAAACAAGCGCTTCACCTTGCCGAAGCGTTTATGTGCTATTTCGATTTCAATTGCCTTGGGTAAGCTGTTGTTTGTTTGACGCGGGTCAGGTGAAGTGGTCTCGCTGTCAAGCGATTCAACAGGCCACTTACCCACCCATGCATCGCTCTCATTCAAAAAACGAAAATCAAGAGATTCAATATCGTTTAAGAGAGTCTTTCGAATGCTTTCACTGTCCTGAGTCTGATCAAGCGCTGTCCAGTAGTGCCTTACAAGCTTTTCACTATCCAGCTCGTAGGCGACACGTTGAATCTCGGAACGCTTATCGTCTAAAGGATTACGCCAGCCTACTCGGCTAAATTGGATTTTATAAAAATCAGAGCTGCTATCCAGTGCGTTTTGATAGTCGCCATACTCGTCTCGTATCGAACGACCAATGACTTGCGAAAGGTCGCGCTTAACGATCAGCATTGCTTTTTGAATTTGATTCAGCTCTTCGAGATGAACCTGAGTACGATCACTACTTGTGATCGCTGAGTTCAATACCTGCCAGGCGCCCAAACCAATTAATGCAGTAATACCTATCGCGATAAGGACTTCTAGCAATGTGAAGCCTTGTTGAGATGCAAGGGCTTGCTTGATTTTGGTGGAATCCAGCATTAGTAGCGCCCTAACATACTGGAAAGTGTTAGTTTTTTGCTCTTATCGCCACTCTGCTCATCGATAAGATAGACATCTACGTCGAGCTTGTTGATATCGGCATTTGCTGTTTTGCTAACCTTAGAAACCACCTGCCATTCTTGATTCGCAAACTCGATCTCTTCTTTATATTCTTTAATTGCAGGCAGTGATTTTGAAAGCTGAAGCTCTGTGATCTTATTTTCCGCAATCCAAGAAGCAACTATCTTATGCCTTACGTTAAAATATTGGCTAACGGTTGATGCCGTCACCTCTTGTTGAATCATGGCTACCGAGACGAAGACCAGCATAGCCATCATTACTTCTAAAAGTGTGAAGCCCGCATGCTTGGTTATCTTAGAAAGATTACGTTGCCTGATAGACCTATGCATTAGCCTGCATCCTCATCCTGTTGCAGGAAGGGTACAACAATCTCACCTTGCTCATCAGTCTTGATTTCGATCCGGCTATCGCTGTCGCCCATGAGTTGAACACCAATAACAAACTGATCAACTTCACCACTGGATAGCAGCATAAAACTAGGTTTTTTTGAGGATTCTTCAATTTCCAGAGTGTCAGTGTTGCCGATATACTCGCCTGATACAGAGGTGCCGAGGATTTCGCGCCCTTTCCCTTCCCGCTGAAAGTCTAATGTTAACCACTCGGGCAAACTTCGGGGTCGTAAGGCTTGCTTAGTAGAGCTTTCCCACTTTGAAGCTTCTTCGTCCCAAACCAGAAATTCGTAGCCTTCATCCTCAATCAATACGCCAATTTCTTCATTGGAGTAAATAGCCTCATCGGCAGCAAGACGAAGCAAGGCTTGCATACGAGTTACCTCGTTGATCATTTCGCGCGTCTGATTACCACCGCCAACCGTCATTAAGGCGAGAGACGAGATTAAACCAAGCAAAACCAGAACAACCAGCAACTCAATCAAAGTAAAACCACGACCGCTAACGGTTGAGGTTTTAGACCCGATCACTGGCCTAACCCTAGCGAACATTCCCTTAAGGGGAAGCATATAATGTTTACTCTTCCATCACGCCGTCTGATTAATTCATATCGTGATTGCTGATATCTTCACCACCATCTGTACCACCTTCACGCCCATCGGGACCAAAAGAGTACAAATCATAAGGGCCTTCAGAACCTGGGCTGACATATTGATACTCATTCTTCCATGGGTCGATTGGAACATTTGGAAGGTAACCATCCTTGCTCCAGTTTTTTGCTTCTGGTGAACCGGAAGGTTTATTAACTAGTGCCTCCAAACCTTGTTCCGTACTTGGGTAAGAGAAGTTATCTAGCTTATACATATCTAAAGCATTACCAATATTACGGATCTGGGTTTTAGCGACGCCAATTCTGGCTTCTTCGCCTCGGCCAAGAATATTGGGTGCCACAACCGCCACTAAAAGACCTAGGATCACCATGACCACCATTATCTCGATTAGCGTGAAACCGGATTGCTTAACATGTGAACGTTTCATCTTACTTCCTTATCTAAGTAGGTATTTATAATTTCTTGTGATAACTGCACAACCAAAGTGGCCGACGATTTTATACCAAAATCTATGCAACCAAATTACTCATATTCAATATAGGCAACATAATCGCCAAGACAATGACCAAAACCACGCCGCCCATAAAGAGCAACATGAGCGGTTCAAACAAACCAACGATTGTTTCGATTAGTCCTTGCAGATCGCTTTCCTGATGCCGTGCTGTTCTTTCAAGCATTTCATCCAACTCGCCACTAGACTCGCCGCTGGCGATCATATGAATCATCATTGGTGGAAAGTAGCCTGTTTGCTCAAGAGAATTGTGCAAGTTTGCACCTTCACTCACTTTCTGCGCTGCTTCAGCTAAGGATGCTTTGAGGCAATCGTTTGTTAAGACCTCGGAAGATATGCGCATCGCATCAACTAAAGGCACGCCGCTACTATTAAGGATACTAAGCGTACTAGCAAATTGAGAGGTATTGGAGCCCCTCGAAATCTTTTGAATAAATGGCATACCTAACAAGCGCTTATGATACGCAAAGCGGAAGCCATCTTTCTTTAGCATGACCTTAAAGCCCATACCGGCCAAGATAAGGATAATGAGTATCAGCAAACCCCAGTCACCCAAGAAATCGCTCACGGCTAAAAGGCCCTGAGTCAGTGATGGTAGGTCTTGTCCGTTGTTAACGAACACCTCAATGATATCTGGCACAACATAGGTCAATAGAAATACAACGATTGAAACAGCAACGAAGCAAAGTATTACAGGGTATATCGCAGCCAGCTGTATCTTTTGGCGTGCTTGTTGACGTGCTTCGGTATAATCGGCCAGCCGGTTAAGCACCAGGTCAAGGTGACCGGCATGCTCGCCTGCAGCAACCGTAGAGCGATAAAGATTAGGGAAAGCAGCCGGGAATTCAGCAAGGCTATCGGCAAGCGTATAACCTTCTAGTACTTTTGCTCTAACCGCCAGCAACATACTACGAACGTTTGTTTTCTCGCTTTGACTAGCCACCGCACTAAGCGTCTCTTCAATAGGAATACCTGACTGAATCAACGTAGCGATCTGACGGGTAAGTAACGACAGCTCTTTGACACTCAACCTACGCCTTGAGGAACCGCCACCGCTATTGCTCTTTTTCTCAGAACTTTGTTCAACTTCAAGCGGAGCTAAACCTTTTTCGCGCAGTTGCTGTCGAACCTGCCGAGCGCTGTCCGCCTCTATTACACCTTTTTTTTGCTTGCCCTTTTGGTCAAGCGCCTTGTACTCAAATGCAGCCATGACTATCCCCGATGGGTCACCCTTACCACTTCTTCAATCGTGGTAACGCCAGCCAACACCTTCTGAATACCATCATCATGTATGCTTGGACCACACTTACGTGCATAAGTTTCAAGCTCTAGCTCACCGGCTTTGCTATGAATAAGCTCACGCATCTGTTCATCTATTTGCACAAGTTCGTAGATACCAATACGGCCCTTATAACCAAGATGATTACACTCTGGGCAACCTTTTGCTTTGTAGATAGGAGGTTTCGATTGGCCAGGCCCGTGCTCTATATGCAGAAATTCGCATTCGCTGTCATCAGGCTCGTAGGGTTGACGACAGGAGGTACACAGAACACGAACCAAGCGCTGTGCCATAATACCAACAAGGCTCGAGCTAATCAGGAAAGGCTCAACCCCCATATCCATCAATCGGGTGATAGAGCCAACGGCACTATTAGTATGCAAGGTTGATAGCACCATGTGGCCGGTCAAACTGGCTTGAACCGCAATTTCAGCTGTTTCGATATCACGGATCTCACCAATCATTACCACATCAGGGTCTTGACGAAGGATCGCTCTAAGGCCTCGGGCGAAAGTCATATCCACTTTAGTATTAACCTGGGTCTGCCCAATACCTGGCAAGTTGTATTCTATAGGGTCTTCAACCGTCAGAATGTTACGGCTGCGGTCATTAATATGAGATAGACCCGCGTACAACGTAGTGGTCTTACCAGAACCGGTTGGCCCGGTAACCAGTAATATGCCATGGGGCCTCGCCAGAATACTTTTTAAAACATCTGAGTCACGCTCCGATGTTCCTAGGATATCGAGAGACAAACGCCCTGCGTTCTTATCAAGTAAACGAAGTACGATTCTCTCTCCGTTCGCTGAAGGCATTGTCGATACACGGATATCCACTTCTCTGCCACCAACACGCAATGAAATTCGACCATCTTGAGGTACACGCTTTTCAGCAATATCGAGTTTTGCCATAACCTTGATACGAGACACCAGCAAAGGCGCTAGTGCGCGCTTGGGTTTAACGATTTCTCGCAAGACTCCATCCACTCTAAAGCGAACGACAAGCTGTTTTTCAAATGTTTCTATATGCACATCTGAAGCATCATTTTTTACTGCTTCGGTCAAAATAGCATTAATTAGTCTGATGATCGGCGCATCATCTTCTTGCTCTAATAAGTCCTCGGTCTCTGGAACCGAGTTTGCCAAGCTGGCCAGATCCATATCGTCGCCCAGACCTTCGACCATCTGCATTGCTTCTGCAGAGTCATTTTGGTAAGCAAGCCCTAAAGCTTCGTCGAACTCTGCCTCATCAACTTGTTGAAAAGGAACCTCACCAAAAGTTAGACGGTTTACTTCTGCAAAAGCCTGGGAGCTAAGACCCGCCCGATAAAGAATCTCATACTCGTTATTTTGATTTTTCAACAATACTATCCCTTGCTTCTTAGCAAAGGAGAATGGCAACCGCTCAAATGGAAGCATTAAACCAGTATCTTCAACAGAGCCGGATGCGGTGCCGGACTCTTCTAAAGTCGGAATATCCGCTGCATCAGCACTATTATGTTGAGACTCTTCTATCACGGTAACCCCTTAAATTCGGTCCGCCAGGTTAGTATTATTCATAATCCCACGAGCAAGCTAAATTAAGCATTTAACTTAAGTAAGACGAGCATTGTATTGTCTTAATCTTATAAACAATAGACGATTACATTAAAACATCGTAAGACTAATATAAACGCAAAAACACGCTCTTTATTAACTAATTCATATATTTTGTCAGGATAAGCAAAATTAAGTCCTATGAAATACCAAAATACCCTGACAGAACCCCATAAAAAAAGCGCTACAGTAAAACCATTTTTTGAAGACTCTTACATAAGCAAAGCTAGATCTTGTGCTACTATAATGGCTAAGACATAAATATAAATGATCACGGCTGAAACATTGCGAAACTGTGACAGCGACGACTAATCCAGGTTTATTAACATGTTGTTTAACCGGCTTCCCTTAATATCAGCGCTCGCATTATGCGCACTTATTTGCGGAAGTATTTATATACAACTAGCCCCTATTTTCATCCAAGACCTTAAAAAAGATCTTAAGCCTACAACCCCCTCTAGCAGTGTCGCGCAAACAAATACTAACAAGCCGCAAAAAACTCACAACATCTCCAAGTTCAGCCTGTTTGGCGACGTTAACAAGGCCATAAGCAAACCAAAACCAGTCGCCAAAGACCTCCCAAAAACTAGCCTAAAACTTCTGCTTACGGGCGTCATGGCAAGCGGTAATACTGACAATGCCAGCGCCCTTATCCAAGGACCAGATAAACAAACCTTAAACTATCGAATAAATGACGAACTGCCGGGCGGTGCAACACTTAAACAAGTTTATCCAGATCGTGTCGTATTAGAACGCTCTGGGCGATTAGAAAACCTGGTATTTGTCGAACAGCGCCCTATTGGCTTTGAAAGCTATGAGCCAGTGGATGATCCTGAAATTGAGGAAACAGAGAACACCGAAAACAACCCCATCATTACAACTCGCGCAGCAAACCCGGGCAGAACGCAGGGCATAAAAGACCGTTTAAGCAAACTTCGGAAGCGAATGCTTAAAAATAGAGTAAACCAATAAGTCACAATGACTCCGATATTCAATAGCTATTGCTTAGGCCTCACTCTTTTAAGGACCCCGATTTACAAGCGGGTTGTCATAATTTTTTTTATTACGACCTGCGCCTCAGCCCTAGACCTTAACTCTAAAGTTCTCGATTTTATTGACCAGCGCTTCGGCCAGGACGCTGTTAGCCGACTCCAGCAATGGGAAAGAATCGCTAATTACAAACAAAACATTACCCATCAACAAAAGCTAAAACTTGTAAACCAGTTCTTTAATAGAGTGAAGTTCGTATCCGATCAAGAACAATGGAATAAGGAAGATTATTGGGCAACGCCATTAGAGTTTTTGGCAACCAATGCTGGCGACTGTGAGGACTTCTCAATTGCAAAGTACTTTACGCTTCGGGAAATGGGAATCCCTGATGACATGATAAAAATCACCTACGTCAAAGCGCTTGAGCTGAACCAGGCTCACATGGTCCTCGCCTATTACCCGACTCCAGACGCTGAACCCCTCATTCTCGACAACCTGATTAATGAAATAAAACCAGCAGGCCAACGTACCGACCTGGCACCTGTATACAGCTTCAACGGTGAAGGCTTATGGCTTTCGAAGATTAGAGGTCAGGAAGGTAAACGCATTGGCAATGCAGATAAGCTGGAAAGCTGGGTAGAGCTATTGAACAGACATTATAAGTTACTGAAATAAGCATCACCCACCCTTTAACCCACCACAACACAATTTTGTCACTAGACCACACAATGTTGACGTTAACGTCAACGTAAGTATATCATGATAGCTAAAGTAAATTGGCCAAAAAGGGTTGATAGAATGAGCCAACAATTCAGCATTAGCGAACTGTCTCGCGAGTTCGATGTCACCACCAGAACCATACGCTTTTATGAAGCAGAGGGACTTCTGCACCCTACCCGAAAGGGACAAACGCGAATTTATTCAGATGCCGACAGAGTCACACTAAAACTGATTATTCGAGGCAAACGCCTTGGTTTATCGCTTGCCGAGTCAAAAGAACTCATTCAGTTGTACGACCCAAGTGGTGCAAACCAAGTTCAATTACGACGCCTGCTCGATAAAATTAATGAGCGCAGACAAGTCTTAAAGCAACAGGTTGAAGATATTCGTGTTATGCAGCTCGAACTTGATGAAGCCGAGTCTCGGTGCATAGACGCGATAAATAAACAAAAGACATAAACAATCTCTTACCGAATAAATAGAAATGTGAGGCCAACCATGCAATTACTAAATTTTGATTTGTGTGAAACCAATGACATGCTCAGAGACCAGGTCTCTAACTTCGTCGCAAGTGAGATTACGCCCATCGCTGCAAAGACCGATAGTGATAACGAGTTCCCTAACGAGCTTTGGCCTAAACTTGGTGAAATGGGTCTATTGGGCATGACCGTACCGGAAGAGTTTGGCGGCACAAACATGGGCTACCTTGCTCATGTACTGGCAATGGAAGAGATCAGCCGCGGCAGCGCATCGATTGGCCTTAGTTATGGCGCTCATTCAAATTTATGTGTTAACCAAATCAACCGTAACGGTAGCCAAGAACAAAAAGAAAAGTATTTACCGAAGCTTATTTCGGGTGAGCACATTGGTGCACTCGCAATGAGTGAGCCGAACGCTGGTAGTGACGTTGTGAGCATGAAACTTAAAGCCGAAAAACGCGGTGACCATTATGTTCTCAACGGTAGCAAGATGTGGATTACCAACGGGCCCGACGCTAACACCTATGTCATTTACGCTAAAACGGCGCCAGAGAAAGGCCCGCACGGTATAACTGCCTTTGTCGTCGAGCGTGACTGGAAGGGCTTTAGTCGGTCTCCTAAGCTAGACAAGCTGGGTATGCGCGGTTCAAACACCTGCGAACTGGTATTTCAAGATGTCGAAGTCCCTGTTGAAAATGTTCTTGGTCTTGAAAATGCGGGCGTTAAAGTACTAATGAGCGGCCTCGATTATGAACGTGTCGTGCTATCAGGTGGGCCAACGGGCATTATGCAATCTTGCCTCGACCTGGTTATACCTTATATCCACGAACGCAAACAGTTTAATCAGTCGATCGGCGAGTTCCAGTTAATCCAGGGGAAGATGGCTGATATGTACACAGCACTCAATGCCAGCCGCGCCTACTTATACGCCGTTGCTAAAGCCTGTGACCGAGGTGAGACCACCCGTAAAGATGCGGCCGGTATCATTCTATACAGCGCTGAAGCAGCAACTAAAATGGCCTTGGAGGCAATCCAAATACTTGGCGGCAATGGCTACATTAACGAGTTCCCTGCTGGGCGCCTATTACGAGATGCGAAGCTCTATGAAATTGGTGCCGGAACTTCCGAGATTCGTCGTATGCTAATCGGCCGCGAATTATTTATGGAAACGCGTTAACACCCTGCCTCGTTAATTAAAGCCAAGCCTTAGCAAATATTGCTAAGGCTATCGATGGATAGAATCATTTATGACCGTTATACAATCCAACACAGACGCTTTAAGCGCACAGTTTAAAGAAAGAAAGCTTGCGATGGACGAGCTGGTGACTGGGCTGCGTGAAACCATTCAGGCCACCGCAAATAGCGCCGGGCCTGAAGCGGTAAAGCGCCACCTAGCTAAAGGAAAGCTTTTACCCAGAGACCGAGTCACGAGATTAATTGATCCCGGCTCACCATTTCTTGAGTTATCTCAACTTGCTGCCCATGAGGTATACGATGAAAAGGTTCCCTCTGCCGGTGCAATTACTGGCATAGGCCGAATCAATGGCACTGAGTGCATGATTGTTGCCAACGATTCGACGGTTAAAGGAGGCACTTACTACCCTCTTTCGGTTAAAAAACATCTCCGCGCCTTAACCATCGCTGAAGAGAATCGCCTACCCTGCGTCTACCTTGTAGATTCAGGTGGCGCAAACCTCCCTAATCAGGATGAAGTCTTTCCGGACGAGGATGACTTTGGCAACATTTTCTATCGACAGGCCAACATGTCTGCCAAAGGGATTCCACAAATCGCCGTTGTACTTGGATTGTGTACCGCAGGTGGCGCTTACGTCCCTGCAATGGCCGATGAAAGCATAATGGTTCGCAACCACAGTACAATCTTTCTAGCAGGCCCACCGCTAGTTAAAGCTGCAACCGGTGAAGAAGTTAGCGCAGAAGACCTGGGCGGCGCTGATGTGCATTGCAAAACCTCTGGTGTTGCTGATCATTATGCCGACAGTGAAGAGCATGCTATCCAGATCGCTCGAGAATGTGTATCAAATCTTAATTGGCAGAAGCCAAAACAAATGGCTACTCGCCCAGCAAAACCACCTAAGTACCCGGAAAATGAAATTAACGGAGTGGTTCCATCTGACCTAAAAACCCCTTACGACGTGCGAGAGGTCATTGCTCGAATCGTTGATAATTCTGACTTTTCAGAGTTCAAGCAATACTTTGGTGAAACACTCGTTTGCGGCTTTGCACATATATATGGAAACCCGGTAGGTATTATTGCTAACAACGGTATTTTGTTCTCTGAGTCAGCTCAAAAAGGCGCGCACTTTATTGAACTATGCTGCCAACGTAAGATCCCTTTGATCTTCCTACAAAATGTCACCGGCTTTATGGTTGGCAAATCGTTTGAAGAAGGCGGTATCGCCAAGCATGGGGCAAAGATGGTCATGGCCGTCGCTTGCGCTAAAGTTCCGAAGTTTACGATCATTATTGGCGGAAGTTTTGGTGCCGGAAATTACGGCATGTGCGGGAGAGCCTATCATCCACGATTCCTATGGATGTGGCCAAATGCACGTATTTCAGTAATGGGTGGCGAACAGGCTGCAGGCGTTCTGGCACAAGTTAAACGAGATAGTTTGGCTAAACGTGGCATCATTTGGTCTGATGAAGAAGAACAAGCACTCAAGCAACCGATTATCGAACAGTTTGAAAAACAGGCACACCCTTATTATGCCAGTGCACGCTTATGGGATGACGGCATAATCGAGCCTAGCGACACTCGAAAAGTTCTTGGCGTCGCAATCTCAGCTAGCCTAAACGCACCAATAGAAGATACCGAGTTTGGCGTATTTAGAATGTAAGTATGAGCGATCACTCAAATTACTCATAAGGTACAATTCAATGAATCAGGATATTAACCATGCAGCCAGCAAGTACTCTTCAATTTGATAAGCAAATCGCCACCCTTTGCTTATCGCGCCCTGAAAAGCACAACGCTTTCGATGACCAGGTAATTACCGAACTACGCGCACATATAAAAACAGTCAACGACTCAGATGCGCGCGTTATGGTACTCAAAGCTGATGGCAAACATTTCTGCGCCGGGGCTGACTTAGCCTGGATGAAACGTATGGCAACGCTAAGTCATGAAGACAACCTTCACGATGCACGCCAACTTGCTGCGCTTATGCAAGAGTTAAACGATCTTAGGATTCCCACAATAGCACGCGTACAAGGAGCCGCCTACGGTGGAGCAATCGGGCTTATCGCGTGCAGCGACATTGCCATCGCCGATGAGAAATCACGTTTCTGTTTAAGCGAAACGAAACTCGGTTTAGCACCTGCCACCATCGGGCCTTTTGTTGTTGAAGCCATCGGCCCTCGCATCGCAAAAAGACTATTCTTAACTGCTGAAGTATTTAAGGCTCAAGCAGCAAAGGGTTATCAACTTGTCCATGAAGTTGTAGCAACTGAACAATTAGATGAGCAAGTACAGGCTATTGTTGAACAAATTTTAACAACTGGCCCGCAAGCCAGTATTGCAGCCAAGCAGCTAGTGGCTGACATAGTGCAAGCTCCTGAAGACTTAAGTGAACGCACCAGCCAGCTTATTGCTGACTTACGCGTATCGGAAGAAGGTCAAAATGGATTGAAGGCATTTTTCGATAAGCAGCCAGCTCCTTGGATTAAGAGCAATAAGGAGTAAACACAAGCATGAGTGATCAAGTAAGAATTGTTGAAGTGGGTCCGCGTGACGGGCTACAAAACGAAGCTGGAATCGTAAGCTTGGAAGATAAACTCGCCTTAATCGAACAGCTTGGCAAGGCTGGACTGAAGCAAATAGAGGCCGGTAGCTTTGTTTCACCCAAGTGGGTTCCCCAGATGGCCAGTAGTGCAGAGGTTTTCACAAAGCTAAGTCGCAGAGATGATATCTGTTACTCAGCTCTCACCCCAAACCTCAAGGGTTATGAAGCAGCCAAATCTGTCAATGTGGATGAGGTTGCCATATTTACTGCAGCTTCAGAAGGCTTTACTCAGAAAAACATCAACTGCAGCATTGATGAAAGCATTGCTCGTTTCGAGCCACTTATTACCCAGGCCAAGCAGGATAATTTGCGCGTTCGAGCTTATGTTTCTTGCATTATCGCCTGCCCTTACGATGGCATCACTTCGCCTGAAAATGTTACTAAAGTCTGTGAGCGCCTGCTGAGCATGGGCTGCTACGAGGTATCACTCGGCGATACAATTGGCATTGGTACGCCCGTTCAAATAAAAACGCTGCTCTCTCAACTATTGAGACACTTCTCGACCAATCAACTAGCCTGCCATTTTCACGATACCTACGGCCAAGCGCTTGCCAATCAATACGCAGCCCTAGAGTTAGGCTACAGAACTTTCGATACCTCAGTAGCTGGCTTAGGTGGTTGCCCCTATGCAACCGGAGCCTCTGGAAATGTCAGCACAGAAGACACCGTTTATATGCTCCAGGGGGCTGGCATGGAAACAGGTATTGAGCTAGACAAGCTCATTGAAGCAGGAAACAGAATTTGCAATGCAATTGGCCGAACTAATCAATCAAAAGTAGCGCTCGCATTAAAATAACCAGACTCGGAACAGCACGACATGAATCAGCAAAATAACGAATGCCTTTGGCAACCTAGCATAGACCGCATATCGCAGACAGAACTGACTCGATTCATGTCTTATCTAAATCAGCAAAGCGAACATTCATTTGAAAGCTACGATCAACTCTATCGTTGGTCTGTCTCTGATAAGCAGGCATTCTGGTCACAGCTGTGGGATTTCTTTGATGTCAAAGGTCATAAAGGCGAACTCACCTTGCTTAATGAAGACAAGATGCCGGGTGCGCAATGGTTTCCAAATGCGACCTTGAACTTTGCCGAGAATCTGTTGCGCCAAGCTGAAAGCAGCCCTGCATCGATAGCGATTGTTGAACGTGGCGAGCATGGCCTTAGAACAGAGCTTAGTTACCAGGAACTACTCCAGCAGGTTAATAAGTGTGCCACATATCTTAAGCAAGTGGGCGTAGCAAAAGGCGATGTGGTAGCCGGCTTCCTACCAAATAGTTGCTATGCGGTGATTGCCATGCTTGCTACAAGTAGCCTCGGTGCAATCTGGACATCCTGTTCACCCGATTTTGGCGTAACAGGCGTGCTCGATCGCTTCGAACAAACTCGTCCTAAAGTCCTTTTTGCTACAGACGGTTATTACTATGGAAATAAAACTATCAGCAGCCTTGAACGTGTTAAAGCCGTCCAGAAAGGTCTAAGCGAATTAGAAGCCTGCATACTGATTCCTTATCTCAAGCCAAAAGATAGCGACAAAGAAGCCCTTGGTGATTCATTTCATACCTGGGCGGATGTAATGAAGGTAGAGGACAACAGCGCATTGTCATTCACGCAAATGCCCTTTTCGGCACCGCTGTACATCCTCTATTCATCAGGAACAACAGGCAAACCCAAATGCATTGTACATAGCGCTGGTGGTACCTTGATTCAGCACCTCAAAGAGCTTGCACTGCATACCAACGTCAAGCCAAATACCAAGCTTTTCTACTACACAACCTGTGGCTGGATGATGTGGAACTGGCTCGTTTCTGGTCTAGCCTTAGGTGCTACGCTAGTGTTGTATGACGGCTCACCATTCCACCCAGAACAAACCAGCCTGCTTGATATTGCAGACGAAGAAGGTATCGATATTTTTGGGGCTAGTGCCAAGTATTACGCTGCCTGTGAGAAGTTTGGTCTGTCGCCGAAGCATAGCCACCAACTTGATAGCGTCGAAGCATTCTTATCAACCGGCTCCCCCTTGAGCCACGAAAGTTTTGAATATATTTACCGCGACATTAAGACGGACGTATGCGTCTCTAGTATTTCCGGGGGCACAGATATCATCTCTTGTTTTGCGCTAGGAAACCCGAATCTTCCAGTATACAAAGGTGAGCTTCAATGCATTGGCTTAGGGATGGACGTACAATTTTTAGATGATGATGGAACTAGCCTTACACAAGGAAAAGGAGAGCTTGTTTGTAAGCAAGCCTTCCCTTCCATGCCAACCGGTTTCTGGAATGACAAAAATAACGAAAAATACCAAAGCGCTTACTTTAAACGCTTTGACAACACATGGGCTCATGGGGACTACGGAGAGCTTATTGTCCACGAAGCAGATAATGGAACACCAACCCAAACCGGCGTAATCATTCACGGCCGCTCTGATGCAATCCTTAACCCTGGCGGTGTTCGAATAGGTACTGCTGAGATTTATCGTCAGGTTGAAAAGGTTGAGGAAGTGTTTGAGTCAATTGCTATCGGCCAAGAATGGCAAGATGATGTTCGTGTCATTCTCTTTGTTCGTTTACAAGAAGGTTTAACACTAGACACGCAGCTTATCGATAAGATAAAACGAAGTATCCGCGAGAATACTACACCAAGGCATGTGCCCAATAAGATTCTTCAAGTCACGGACATTCCCAGAACATTGAGTGGAAAAATTGTCGAGCTAGCCGTTAGAAATGTCGTGCACGGCAAAGAGCTTACAAATATAGAAGCATTGGCAAACCCAGAGGCATTAAACTTATATAGCAACTTAGCGGCCCTGAAAAGCGACTAGCACAATGACTATAAAATCAATAGAGAAGGCAATCTTCTCTATTGATAATAGGCGCTTTACAATAAACCGTAATCGCGTTCCACACGTGAAACCCTGACTTTATAGTCTCTATACCAGCGCTCCTTTCCTAAAGACTGTGCTGCAGTATGTTCTAGATTATCTTTCCACGCTTTAATCGATTCCAGATCACGCCAATAGGAAACCGTCACACCTAGTGAGTCACGTGCTGACTCTAAGCCCAAAAACCCGTCTTGCTCACTGGCAAGCGCTTCCATACGAAGAGATGTGTTAGAGTATTCCTTATCATCGCTACTAAGTACTGAGGTAAAAATGACAGAGTAATAGGGAGGTTGCGGTGTGCCTACAATTGCGTCCATTCTGCTTATTGCTCCTTGTAAAAACAGTTTCTGTAGTGAAAAAACACGTTCCCAGCTTCAACTTACTAACCATAAATTTTGCCCGCGCCCTGCGGGTAAAAGCTACAGTTCAAATAAACTATTTTTTGCTCTTCAAATCAAGAAAAATTGGCTAGATTTTTTAACTCGAGAAGCCAAAACGAGGTTGGCAAAAAAATGCCTAAGTTGGACATCCAGCAAATTCAAACTATAATTTTCCTATGATTTCTCCGGATACGGATACACGATAATGCGAGCATTTATTTCGAAAGCCACGTTACTTTATCTGTTACTCAGCACCACGACCGCCCTCGCTAACAAACAAGATCAAGTAGCTATTTCTTTGGCCTTTACTTTTTCAATGCCCCCATACTTAAGCCAGGATAAAAAAAGCGGTATTGAACGTGACATTATCTATAGCGCACTTACCCAAGCAGGCTACGAATCAATTAGTATTGAGAATGTCCATTACCTACGCGCAATAGAGTTAGTTAAAAGTGGCAGCATCGACGCAATTGTTTCAAATCAATCAAATACGATCTATTCTTCCAATTTGCCGGGTATTTCCACGAGCCACAAAACACTTGACTATGTGGACTGTGCCATCTCACTCGCTAGCCAGAACCTACAACTTAAAACTATATATGATTACTATGACAAGCATATTTGGGCTTTCAAAAGTGCGAGCACTACCTTGGGCCAAGACTTTCAGCTTATGACTCAGAATAACAAGAAGTACACTGAGGATGTTGATCAATTAAAACAACTCGACATGCTCGCAATGAAGCGCATTGACATTGCTATTTCGGATCGAAATATTTTTTCCAGCAAACACAAAAACAGCAGGAAATATCAATCCCTGGAATTTAGCTTCGACAATATTGCTCCCCCCACTTCTCGAGTAATTCGATCGATGGATAGGACATTAATCCAAAAGTTCAATAAGGGCTTGGAGGGCATTCAGGGTAATGGTGAGTACCAGGCTATCTTGAGTAAATATAGAGACTCTTATGCGGGGACTTGCGAATAAACCAGGTTAATTAAATCGCTCGATAGATAATTCCTGGGCGGCACTGAATCATTTCAAAGTACTCCGATAAACCATTAAGTGACTCAGAAGCACCTAAGATCAAATACCCTCCCTTCTTCAAAACACTATGTATTTTGACCAGAATCTTTCGTTTTAATTCAGGTGAGAAATAGATCAAGACATTTCTACAAAAAACCACATCGAGATTAGTTCCAACTCGACCGTAACCTTCCATCAAGTTTAACAACTGAAAATCAATGCTAGTTTTGTACTCAGGTTTAATCTGCCAACGACCATCTTCAAGCGAACTAAAACACTTCTTCAAGCGTTGCTCAGACATTCCGCGCCCAAGCGCCAACATCTCATAGATACCAGACTTCGCGTTAGCAAGCACTGTCGGTGAGATATCTGTCGCGACAACCTTTACCCCCCCCTTCAATCTACCGGGCTTAGACTCTTGAAACTCTTTCGCAATGATAGAGATCGAATAAGGCTCTTGACCTGTTGAGCATGCTGCTGACCATATTTTCAAGGGTGCAATAGTATTCTGCTTATCTGCTTCAACGAAGATTTTTTCTTTTAGAACAGTAAAAGGATGAGAGTCTCGAAACCATAAAGTTTCATTTGTAGTCATCGCATCAATCACTTCTTCTCTGAGATTGCGATGTGAAATACTCTTAAGCTTGGACACGAGCTCACTTAGGCTTGCAATCTGATGCTTTGCCATCACAGGCTTGAGGCGACTACTCACTAGATAAGCCTTATTTTCACCCAACAATATCCCGCACGCTTCCTCTAGAAAGGTGCGGAATAAGTGATACTCCTGAGCTGAACTATCTAATTGCATAGCCACCCTTTAACGAGCATGTTGCGCTGTACATCTAAGCTTTCGTCTTGATACGATCAATGATATCCATCACTTTTTCCGCAAGTTCATCCGGACTAAACTTGGCCATAAAGTCATCGGCACCAACTTTTTCTACCATTGCCTGGTTAAACACACCACTCAATGAAGTGTGCAGCATAATATAAAGTGGTGCTAAACGATGATCATCCTTACATAAGGTCGTCAAGGTGTAGCCATCCATCTCTGGCATCTCTACGTCTGAAATCATCAAATCAATATGATCATTAAGGTGTGACCCGTCCGCCACAAGTTCCCTTAGATAATCGTAGGCCTGTTTACCATCATTCTTGGTAATTACTGTAATGCCGATAGCTTGTAGGCAGTTTTGTATTTGCTTACGCGCAACCACCGAGTCATCAGCGACCAGAACGGTAGGCGGCGATTCACTATTACGTTCACACACCTGTTCTACGAACTCTTCGTTAACGGTTTCTTCTACAGGCGCCACTTCAGAAAGAATCTTCTCTACATCGATAATTTCTACAAGCTTATTATCGATACGAGTGACGGCAGTCAGGTAATTTTCGCGTCCGGCACCCTTTGGCGGCGGATGAATCTCTTCCCAATTAAGGTTAACGATACGTTCAACATCACCAACCAGGAAGCCTTGAGTCTTTCTGTTGTATTCAGTAATAATGACAAAGCTATTGGGAATTGTCTCTTCCGCAATCGGCATCTGTCCTGTTGCCATCCCCATATCCATAATAGGGATAGTTCCACCACGAATATGCGCGACACCGCGAACAACAGGATGTCGTTGTGGCATCATAGTTAACTTAGGGCACTGCAATACTTCTTTAACCTTAAAAACGTTAATTCCGTATATCTGCTGACCCTGAAGCTTAAACAACAATAATTCCAGTCGATTCTGCCCAACGAGCTGAGTTCGTTGGTTAACACTGTCCAGAATACCGGCCATATATATAGCTCCCCTAACGATGTTCAGAGCGGTATGTTACTTGCTTAAGTATTTAGCAGAATGCTTGATACTTAAGCAAATAGGTAAAACCCTGAGCAACGATTTGTACTTTTGACGCAACACTCAGTTTACGCAATAAAGTACTTGTTATTACACGTGCTTTTTAATTTTTTGCACAGCTAACAATAGCATAGGACATAAAATGAAAATTAGTAGGCAAATATTCTGGTTACCGCTTCTTTTTCTGAGCACACTAGTTATCGGGAGCGAGACCGTAACTTTGGAGAATAAGCATAGTCACGCTGCGCCTGAAGAATTAGCAAAGAATGAAACCTCAGACAATAACTTCGACCTTAAAACGCTAGTCTCGGCATACCTTGAGCAGTTAGCCGCTGATTATGCGGACAAAGGTTACCGCTCAGAATACAGGGTCGGCAATATTGATCCATACCACAAAAACAAAACATGTAGCGAGCAGCCACAACTTAAGCTGAATCGCCCTCCTCTCACACAAAACCGAATAACAATCGAGATTCGCTGCGAAGGTCTTAAACCTTGGAAACTCTATATTGGCTCAGAATTCGACCTTTACGCTCATACAGTTGTCGCAACGGGGGGTATCCGGCGTGGCCAAGTGATCTCTATAAATGACATCAACCTAGAAGAAATAGTTATTAACCGAACACACTATTCACATTATCAACAGCTATCTGACGTCGAAGGTATGGTAGCTCGGCGCTCAATTAGGCCCGGATCAACAATTCAACCTGGCCATTTAACACCGCCAAAGCTGGTTAAGCGCGGCGATAATGTTGTAATCGTTGCCAGCAATAGTGCAATTTCGGTTAGAATGAACGGCACCGCTATGACTGACGGGGCGTTGGGGCAGCAAATACCCGTACAAAACCTGCAGTCGAAGCGTGTTGTAAAGGCTCGCGTAAGTGAGCCCGGCCTTGTAATAATAACACTTTAGAAAAAAACATAATTTACTGTAAGATTTAGCTAAAGTATTAAGATCGCATGCCGATATATTAGGCATAGAAAGATTTAAGGATGCATCACCATGAATATTGATATAAATGGCATTGGCTCTAATCGCACAGATGGCCCCAAACGAAATCAGGCTGGAAAGTCTGTTGAGAGCATTAGTAACCCCGCTCAAGGGCAGCCCCCTTCAAGCGAAAATGCTAAAGACAGCGTTAGCTTTAGCTCCTCGGCACAAAATCTTGCTCGCATTGAAGCAGAGATTAAATCACTGCCTGAAGTAAACCAAAGCCGCGTCGATGAGGTAAAAGCTCGTATAGAACGTGGTGAATATCAGCCAGACTCTGATAACTTGGCTCGAAAAATGCTTGATTTGGGGTAATTATCATTAATTACTCCAATGAGGTCTACTATGTCAGAGTTTACCGAGCAGCTTAAGAACTTACTCCGTCAAGATATTGTCGATCTAGATACCTTAAAGAAGCTCTTGGACCAAGAAAAGCAAACCCTAACAACGCGCAACACCGATCAAATTTCTCTATTATCCAAACACAAAACTCAAACTGTCCAACAATTAGAGTCTCGCGGAAAAATTAAGGCCAGGTTAATAGCCGAGTCTGGGCTTGGCATTAAACCTGGACACGTTGAGGAAAAGCTACAAACACTAAATGATGATGATTTAGTTAACTTATGGCAAACTTCCCGCGAGAAAATGCAACAATGCAAAGATACTAACCAGGTCAACGGAAGCATTATTAGTCGCTCCTTACAGCGCACGAATAAGTTGATGACAATCATCCGCGGCCAAAACAAAACGCAAAATCTTTATGGCCAACAAGGTAAAGAGCAAAGTTACGGATCCACCCATCGCATTGGCCAGGCCTGATACCCCACCCCCAACTACTCATGAATGCCCTTTATGCTTGTCAAAAGAAACAAGGGCTATTCACCGAGATTCACACAGCAAAGTAGACAGAGAATACCTTAACTGTGCGCACTGTGACCTGATATTTGTTCCTAAGCAGTTTCACATCTCGCCCGGGTATGAAAAATCAATCTATGATTTGCATGAAAACAACCCCGAAGACAAAGGATATCGGCGCTTTCTAGAGAAGTTATCTATGCCGCTGATATCTCAACTAGAACCCTTTGCCAATGGGCTTGATTTCGGCTGCGGACCCGGACCAACTTTATCAATCATGATGCGTGAAAAGGGCTTTAACGTAGAAGAGTACGATCCTTTCTACATGCCAGACAAAAGCCCTTTAAGTGGCCGCTACGACTTTATTACCAGTACAGAGGTTGTCGAACATCTGAGCAAGCCAAAAGAGGTATTTGAGCTCTTGTTTAAGATGCTGAAAAAGAAAGGAGTCTTGGGCATTATGACAAAACAACCCCCAAAGCAAGGCATCGTGAATTGGCAGTATACGAAAGACCCAACTCACATCAGCTTCTATTCCGTTAAAACCTTTCAATATATTGCTGCATTGTTCGACTGCCAGCTAGAGGTCATCTCTTACGACACAGTATTGCTAATCAAAAGATAAAACAGTACTCATTTACTTTTGCTCAGCGCCTAATAATCAACCCCTTCACGAGCCTTAACGCCCGCCTTATAGGCGTGCTTGATCTCTTTAATCTCTGATACCGTATCAGCTAACTCCTGCAACGCAGAGCCACCACCTCGTCCGGTAACAATCACGCTTTGCTCAAAAGGCCTATCTCGCAAAGCAGAAAGAATTCGTTCTTCTTCAAGGTATTTATAGGCAATCATATAGGTCAGCTCATCCAGCACGACCAAGTTGTAGCTGTCATCTGCAAGCATTTTCTCCGCTACCTTCCAGGTTTTTTCGGCCGCTTCGATATCTGCTTCTCGATCTTGCGTGTTCCAGGTAAAGCCAGTCCCCATTTGATAGAAGTCTACATCTGGCAATTTGTTTTTTAAGTAAAGCTCTTCACCTGAAAGCTGTGCCCCCTTGATAAACTGTACTACTCCAACCTTATGGTCATAGCCCAAGGCCCGCAAAACCATGCCAAAAGCAGAACTGCTCTTTCCCTTGCCATTTCCTGTAAGCACTATTAAGACACCACGTTCAATATTGGCTGCCTCGATATTAGCGTCTACATTGGCCTTTTGTTTTTGCATCTTCTTTTTATGTGAAGCATTTTTATCTTGCTTTTCCAAGGTCGTACTCCTTCAGGAAGGTAGGTTAGATTATTTATTTTATGAGCGGGCTCTGACTTGATCTAAAGCACTGCAAACGGACTTCATTCCATCAATCACGCGAAGTGAAAAACGATGCATTACGTCACCATTCACGGAAAATATATGCTGATTTCTTACTGCTGGAATCTCGCGCCAGGTAGCCCATTGTTGTGCATCGCCCAATTCTGCACCATGATGCGAAGGAACAATGATCACTTTAGGTTTCGCCTTGAGAATAACCTCTAGACTCACTTGCGGATAATCTAGCGAAGTATCATCAAATATATTTACTCCACCACAACTCGTTAAAATTTCATTGATCCAGCTGCCCGCACCTATCGTTCTTAAGGGCTCATTCCACAACTGGTAAAAGAAGCTTATTGGCGCTTTATGATGATTCTCTTTCTGTATGCCCTGCCAGTCTTGCTTAAACGTTGCAACGAGCTCCGCGGCTTTCGCATTCAGCCCAGTCAAGGCCCCCAGCTCTATGATTTCCGTTTCAATATCTGCCATACGCTTGGTTTCACTACGATAGACCTTTAAGCCCAAGCGTTCTAGGCGATCAATATCACCGGCAGGATTGCCTCCTTCCCAAGCAACAATCAAGTCCGGTTTTAAGGCGAGCACACTCTCAAGTTGAATCCCATTGTAACCACCGACCTGAGGTATTCTCTTAGCTTCATCAGGAAAATCAGCATAGCTTGTCGTTGCTACGATTCTACTTCCAGCACCTAGAGAAAATAATAACTCAACTGAGTGTGGAGAAAGCGCTACGATTCGCTTTGCAACAAAGGGTGCGTGGGAAGTTTCGTCACTATGAGACAAGGAAGCTTGAAAAGCCAAGACTAGCAAAAGCAATAGATTAAGTACTCTGAACATAAGCACGATTTACCATCCTCGACGACGAAGAACCAGAAGAAAGAAGGCACTACCAATTGCTGCTGTAATGACACCAACGGGTAGCTCATTATTATCGATCAAGGTACGTGCAAGCACATCAACCCATACCATGAAACAACCACCCAATAATACACACGCCGTTAAAACGTGCTTACTCCGGCGCTCTAGCAACCTTCTAACAATATGGGGCACCATTAAACCAACAAAGCCTATGCCACCACAATTTGCAACCAACGTTGCCGTTAACAAAGAACTAAGCAATAACATAGAAATTCGCAAACGCTTTACATCCACTCCTAATGCGGTCGCACTTTCATCCCCCGCAAGCATGACACGCAAACGCCGGTGATTGGCAAAAAATATTGCGATACAAATAAGAATAACTAAAGACGGCATCCATAATGCTCCCCAGTGAGCTTTACTAAAACTACCCATAGTCCAAAAAATAAGCGATGCAACGGCTTGAGCATCAGCCATATATAAAACCAAGCTCGTTGCCGCGCTGAACATAAAAGAAACCGCAACGCCGGCTAATAACATTCGTTCAATTTGCGCCCCCATACCCGAAAGAGAGATAACCAGAATAACCGACACAGCACTGCCAATAAACGCTCCAGCAGTGATACCGAGATCATACAGACCAGCATCACTTAGCATTGAACTAGCTCCACCTGCGGCAATGACCAGCACAGCGCCAAATGAGGCGCCTGAGGAAATACCAAACAAATAAGGGTCAGCCAGCGGATTTCGAGTAACCGTTTGCAGAACTGCACCGGCTAAAGACAAACCAGCCCCCGCAAAGAAAGCAAGTATCAGGCGTGGAAGACGCAGATCGAGTAGTACTTGCTCATGGATAGGGTCTGCCGATGCCTCACCCGTAATAACACTAATGATTTCGGC
>NZ_LWEY01001468.1:0-1108 GCF_001634935.1 Oleiphilus sp. HI0043
CAAACCTTCAAGTATTGCTTCACGGTCAAGCAGATAAGCCCAGGCAGTTTTCGCTACCCCCAAACTAAGTACGCCCGCGCCTTTATAAAAGTAGGTACCAAGGAAGCATTGATATTTTGCTCGTGTCAGTGCGACATATAATAAGCGGATATCTTCAGCCAGCCGCTCTCGGTCCACCAAACTGACATTTGACTCTTGCTTGAGTAAGTCGAGGTTTAACTTGCCGCTCTGATCATAAAACCACGCCATATCAGCACCACGGCCTGTGAATACAAACGGTAGAAAGACATAGGGATACTCTAAGCCCTTACTTTTGTGAATCGTGACGATACGAATTAGCTGTTCATCACTTTCAAGACGTAGACGACTCTCATCATCAGCCAGTACCGACGCTGAAATATTCTGACGAAACCAACGCAGTAGCGCAAAGTGACCACGTGTGACTTGCGCCTGACTTTGTAATAACTCCGCTAGCTGATTAACATTACTAAGGCGTCTTTCCCAGTCCTGGAACTGTGAGGCATCCTGGTGCCAAGATGCATAGACACCCAAGCGACTCATAGCGTCACGTATCGCGGCTAAGACTCCATGGCGATTCCAACATTTATGCAAGTCATTAAACAGCTCAAGATAATACTCCAAAACACTATCGTTATTTCGAATATCCAAGAGGCGTTCGTCGTCGATGCAAAAGAATAATTCAGACAGACAGCTCATTAGCAGATACTCATCACCCGGCTCTGCTATCGCTGCAAGCAAGCGATAAATGGCCTGCGCTTCTTCACTATCGTAAATATTGCTCTTGCCTTCGTAGCTTGCACTTAAGCCATAGCGTGCAAGGCGTTGCTTAACTAGCTCGGCCTCTTTTCCTGAACGAACTAATACGGCAATGTCTGAGTAAGCGGCCTTTCCTTCAGTCAGCAATGCAAGAATTTGTTGGACGCAATGATCGGCAAGTATGGAGGTCATCGCTTTTATATCACGTCCTTCAGGTCTTACTTGAGTGATGCAAAACGCAGGCTGACCACGCAAGTGCTCGGGTGTACTCTTCGCCGCGTTTACAGCGTTAAAAGGGATGTCTTCTGCGATAAATGGATTCGATTCGCGC
>NZ_LWEY01001469.1:0-1660 GCF_001634935.1 Oleiphilus sp. HI0043
TATCCCAAGTTGAGAATTATAAGAAGGATTTAGAATACCTATACAACAAGGAACATAATCTCAAAATACTCAACATTAGACAGAATGCTGAGTATTTTGAGTGGCGCTACATTGAAACACCATCACAGCACCCTTACGACATTCACTTCCTATACGAAGGAGAAAACCTATCAAGCTACTTGGTTACAATGATTAGTGAGTGGCAAGGAAAACAGGTTCTAGCAATTTGTGACTACTTAGCTCCAGATTCAGACTACCCTGATCTAATCAAGCTAAGTGAAAAGTTAGCCTTAGAAAAAAATGTTGATGCAATCATGTATCAAGGCATCAACCTGGACATGGAACACGAATTGAAGAAGTCACTTTTTATAAAACGTCCTCATGGTGATCTATTTATGCTTCACTGTAAAGGTGAAGCCTGCAATCTAATGCAAGCACAGGATATAAAAAATTGGCGAATTACATTTGCAGACTCTGATATGGATTTCATGTTCTTCAAACCTTAGATAGTTTATGAATACCAGCTTATGGATACTAATCGTAGAGAATTCTTAAAACTAACCACTAGCGCCGGTGTAGGCCTTTCACTTGGCATTTCTCTCAATGGCTGTAATGAATGGAATACTGAAAGCCTAGCATTTTCACCAAAAGCTTGGCTAAGTATTCACACAGACAATCGAGTTGTCATTACCTTACCCAAAATCGAAATGGGGCAAGGAATCATTAATGCAATACCCGCAATCATAGCGGAAGAATTAGATTTAGAATGGTCAACTATAGAAATCAAGCTGGCTGACGCGGACACGAAGCATGCCCAACTTCGAACCAGTGGAAGTAGCTCAATCAAGTCACTATGGCTCCCTCTTCGAACTGGGGCTGCAGGTGTCAGGGGCATGCTACTACAAGCAGCAGCCCAAACTTGGGAGGTTGATCAACAAAGTTTAAGCACCAAAAATGGCCAAGTTATAAACCAGCAAACAGGAAAGCACATTAGTTATGGCGACTTGAGTAAGCTGGCCAGCACATTCCACCCCCCTAAAAATCCTGCTCTTAAAAAACCTAGTGAATTTAACTTTATAGGGAACAAAAACCCTAGCCTAAACGTTCACGACATCGTCAAGGGACAGGCACAATATGGTATCGATACTGAGCTGGAAAACTTGCACTATGCTGCAATTACTCACGCCCCCACATTTAAATCAACACTAGCGTCAGTCTCCACTACAAGGCAATTAAGCTCCGGTGTTAAAGGAATAGTAAAGCTAAATAACGCCGTTGCGGTTGTAGCTACGTCCTATTGGCTAGCGAAAAATGTCTTATCAACCTTAAATATTACATGGCACTCCGAAACAGATAATGACCTAAACCAAGCTCAGATAGAAAGAGACTTTATTGATGCCTTAAGTCACACTGGCAAGCTCGTAAAACAATTCGGCAACGCCTTCCCTTCAGGAGAAGGTATCAGTGCTGATTATCACAGCGCGTATCAAGCTCATGCTTGTATGGAGCCGATCAATTGTACCGCCCATATTCACGATGATGGCTGTGACGTATGGGCACCAACTCAACATCCAATGATGGCCCTTGGTGCAGCGAGAGAGGCATACCACACACAACTTGGTAAATGGAGTTCAAAAGTTCTTCGTAAACTTGGAATATC
>NZ_LWEY01001470.1:0-1150 GCF_001634935.1 Oleiphilus sp. HI0043
AAATGCAGTCAGAACAGCTGAAGGCTACCAGGCAACATTAGACATCTATAAGAAAATAGGCACCTTACACAAGGAGCTCGAAACATCAGTATCGGCCTTGGGTATTCACCTTGGCTTTAACAGTCGAGATGGTGATTAATGACTGACAAACTCTCGACATTAGAAAACACAAGGCTAAGCCGAAGACAGCTCCTTGGATCTATAGTCGCAAGCAGCTTACTCAGCCCATTCAATGCCTTCGCCAAGGAAAACGACTCAGAATTGCTCATTAGTGCAGCTAGGGATAGACACGGTCAGCATTGGGTAATTTGCTTACAAGGAAATGGCGAACCTGTCAGTCGGCTTAAGCTTCCCGCCAGAGCTCACCAGGTGATCAAGCACCCTCATAAAGAAGAAATAGCAGTCATTGGGCGGCGTCCTGGTCAATACATAATCGTATCTTCAATCAAATCAGGCAGAGTGATAAAACATATTCAGCCTGAACAGGGTTTCCACTTCTACGGGCATGCTCTTTACACACCTGATGGACGTTATTTGGTCAGCACTGAAAATCACATAGATTCGGGTCAAGGAAGGCTTTTTGTGAGAGATGTGCTCAACGATTATCGCGTACACGCCCAGCTCTCAAGCCATGGTATTGGTCCACATGAAATAAAGCTCTGCAGCGACACGGATACTTTAGTTATTGCCAATGGAGGTATTCTCACACACCCGGATAAAGGTCGTGTAAAGCTGAACCTCGATACCATGTCCCCTTCACTAACTTATGTCTCGCTTACGAGTGGTGACTTACTAGAGCAAGTAAAGTTAAAAGAGGAATACCACCAGCTGAGCATTCGTCACATCGATATCAACCAAAGAGATGAAGTGGTGATCGGCCTACAGTATCAAGGAGATAAAACTGACAGCGTTCCCTTGGTTGCCCACCACCAACGAGGGAAAGACCTCAAACCTCTTTGGGCACCCGATGATGTTAATTATGCCATGAAGCATTATTGTGGCAGCGTTTGTTTTGACCCCATAGGAAAAACTGCCGCGGTTTCCTCACCCAAAGGAGATTTGATTACCTTTTGGGACTTTGATCAATTAATCTATTTAAGCAGTCTTCGTTGTAAAGATGGCTGCGGTTTAACCAGCTATCGAAACAATG
>NZ_LWEY01001471.1:0-752 GCF_001634935.1 Oleiphilus sp. HI0043
GCAGGTAAACCGAATTTAGAGAGACTTAGGCACAGGACAATATTTTGGTTCCAGGTTGGTTCTGCATCAGTAAATATAAGGTTTGGAAAAGGCGTGCCGTAAGCACCATCAACAATCAATGGTACTTTATGTTCACGTGCCAACTGGTCTAACTTACTCATCTCTGAGTTTGTAATCACATTTCCCGTCGGATTTGTGGGGCGAGATACGCAGATCGCTCCCGTGCTTTCAGTAATTTGGAACTTCTCGAAGTCGATATGGTATTTAAATGTCTCTGCGTTAATTTCCTCAGTTTTTGGTCTGTTTGATATAAAAAAATCTTCAACCAAACCCGCATCGGAATAGCCAATATATTCGGGAGCAAGTGGTAGCAGAACCTGTTTACTACTACCATCTGAATACTTCCCTGCAAACAAATTGAAGAGCATAAAGAATGCTGCTTGACTGCCGTTTGTTAAAGCAATATTTTGCGGGCCTATATCCCAGCCATATTCAGCTTTAAGTAATGAAGCGAGTGACTTAATGAAGTCCAAATTGCCTTGTGGTGGATCGTAAACACCGATCAGCTGCTGGAAATCGGATGTAGACTCAACAATTTCCAGCAATCTATTTTTAAAATAATCCTGCACTTCCGGAATATGCGCAGGATTGCCTCCCCCCATCATGATTAAACCTGAGTCGCCAGCCAAGGCATTTCCAAGATCTTCCATTAAGCTTGTAATGCCGGCCTTTGAGGTAAACTTATCGCCGAA
>NZ_LWEY01001472.1:0-1387 GCF_001634935.1 Oleiphilus sp. HI0043
ACGGCATGGACCAGCATTTGGCTTTGGTTCTTGCTAGTAAAGGTATTGTCACGATGGAAGATCTTGCAGAACAGTCTATCGATGAGTTAATGGAAGTCGATGGGATGGATGAAGAAAAAGCCGGGCAGTTAATTATGACTGCACGAGCACCTTGGTTTGAAAACCAGGAATAAAGACGGGAGTCAGGAGAATTAATCATGTCTGAAGTAACTGTCAAAAAACTGGCAAATGATATAGGTGCACCGGTCGACCGACTGTTAAAGCAAATCGCGGATGCAGGTTTACCTGCTCGTGATGAGAGCTCGGTTGTTACTGATGAAGAAAAGCAAACTTTGCTGACTTTCTTAAAGAAAAGTCATGGCGAAGAAAATGACGAGCCTAAGAAAATCACACTGAAGCGCAAGACGACATCAACTTTGAAGATGTCAGCGGGTCAAGGTAAGTCAAAAACAGTTAATGTTGAGGTGCGTAAGAAACGTACCTATGTGAAGCGCCCGGAAGTCTCTTTAGAGCTTGAACAGCAGAAGAAAGAAGAGGCAGAACGAGCAGCTAAACTAGCCGAAGAAGTTGCTGCTAAGAAAGCACAAGAAGCGAAAGAAGCTGAAGAGAAAGCTCGAAAAGAGCAAGAAGCCAAAGAGGCTGAAGCTAAGCGTGAAGCGGAAGATGCTAAGAAAAGTGAAGCGAAAGCGCCGAAGGCTGAAGTACCAGTGACGCCTGCTGAGCTTGAAACAAACGAAAAGCATAAAAAGCACAAGAAGAAAGAAAAAGTGCCTGTTGTGGATGAGGACGAAGCTCCGAAACGCAAGCATGTTAAGTCTGCCGGACACAGAGCGCCTCGTCAGCGAGATGAAGATCTATCAACAATCAGTTTAGATGTTCTTATCGATGAAGATGAGCCGCAGCCACGTAAGCTAAAGTCTAAAAAGAAGAAAGTAAAACGTACTCATGCTTTCGAGAAACCGGTGTCGCCTGTGGTTAGAGAAGTAAATATCGGTGAGTCAATCATCGTAAGTGAATTGGCAGACAAGATGTCTGTTAAGAGCGCCGTTGTGATTAAATCACTGATGGGTATGGGCGTTATGGCAACGCAGAACCAGTCTATTGACCAAGAAACTGCAGTGCTTGTTACTGAGGAGTTAGGTCATACAGTGAAATTGGTTGCTGAAGATGCGATCGAAGCTGAAGTGATTGAGAGTATCGATTACGCAGGTGAAGAGACGCCTCGTGCGCCAGTTATCAGTGTAATGGGTCACGTTGACCACGGTAAGACCTCTCTGCTTGATTATATCCGTAAAGCGAAAGTAGCTAGTGGAGAGTCAGGTGGTATTACACAGCATATTGGTGCTTATCACGTAGAGACCGGTCATGGCATGATCACCTTCCTGGA
>NZ_LWEY01001473.1:0-1938 GCF_001634935.1 Oleiphilus sp. HI0043
CTTATCTGCATTGCCATGGTTGCGTTTTGACTGGGACGGAGATGGCGCTCTGGATGATGAGCACCCCTTTGTTGAGGCGCAGTTTGGTCAATATCGAGGCCACGACAGAATTATTTACTGGCGAGAAGTGAGTAACTGATTCTAGGTCGTGCTCCAAGGTTTGGGCATAGCGCGGGATGGAACCCGCTGCCTACAAAATATGAGAGTAATGCGGAGGGAGGGGCTTAATCCTCTTCCTCAGTACTCTCTTCAAAGCTCATATCAAGCTCTTTGATTTTACGGGTAAGCGTATTCCGGCCCCAGCCTAATAACTGGGAAGCATCTCTACGTCGTCCGCCAGTATGGTTCAATGCCGTATCGATCATAATACGCTCAAACTGGGGAACAGCTTGATCCAGAATGGCACTATTACCTTTTTTAAGTTCCTGGTCAGCCCACTTTCGCAAGGCTTCCTGCCAAGTACTTGCTGTTGGAGCAGTGTTATCTTCATCTAATAATTCTGGCGGCAGGTCTGATACATGAACCTCTCTACCACTAGCCATGACGGTTAACCAGCGACAGGTGTTTTCTAGCTGTCGAACATTACCTGGCCAGGGCATGGCACTTAAGTACTCTTCGGTCTCAGGGCGTAATTGCTTGATGTCGACCGAGAGCTCTTCAGCTGCTTTGCTTAAGAAGTAGTTCGCCAGGGTGGGGACGTCTTCACTTCGGTCGCATAGTTTAGGTAGGTGAACGCGAATAACGTTCAAACGGTGAAATAAATCTTCCCGGAAGCTACCTTCTTGAACCAGACCTTCAAGGTTTTGGTGGGTTGCAGCGATAATCCTAACGTTAACCTTAACGGGTGTGGTGCCACCGACTCGATAAAACTCACCATCTGCAAGTACACGTAATAGGCGGGTTTGCGTATCGGCAGGCATATCTCCGATTTCATCGAGGAAAAGTGTACCGCCATCAGCCTGTTCAAAGCGTCCGGTGCGCTGTCCTCCAGCACCTGTAAAGGCACCTTTCTCATGACCAAATAACTCAGACTCAATCAGGTCGTTGGGAATTGCAGCCATGTTTAAGGCAATAAATGGTAACTGTGCACGGGGGCTATGCTGATGCAAAGCACGAGCGACCAGTTCTTTACCTGTTCCTGATTCGCCATTGATCAGAACCGTTATATTTGACTGTGATAAGCGGCCGATAGCGCGAAACACTTCCTGCATCGCTGGAGCTTTACCAATGATTTCAGTATTTTCTTCATTGAGCTCCGGTGCATCAGGCATATTCTGTGCTTTTTGCTCTTGGGAGTGAGCAATGGCGCGTTTGATTAGTGCGACGGCATCATCTAGATCGAAGGGTTTGGGTAGGTAGTCGAAAGCGCCACTCTGATAGGAGGAAACAGCGCTGTCCAAGTCGGAATGAGCGGTCATAATAATGACCGGAACTGCCGGTACGCCACGATGCAAATTATTAGCTTGAATCTTTTCAAGTAGTGCAAGCCCATCAATGCCAGGCATACGAATATCACTGATAATCGCATCAGGGCTCTCGCTAGAAAGTCGTTCTACTACACCTTCACCGCTTTCAAAAGAGCGAAGCTCGTAGTCTTCTTTTGCTAGTGCTTTTTCAAGTACCCAGCGTATAGAGCGGTCATCATCAATGATCCATACAAGTGGCTTTGTTGTCATAGTGTTACTCCGAGATACTTGAAACGTTTGTTGGTTTAGGTGAGCGCGTGCTATCGATAGGGATATAAATAATGAAGTCGGTTTTACCTGGTTTGCTTTCGCACTCGACCAAGCCATCGTGCTTGGTAAATATGCTTTGCGTAATGGATAAGCCCAGACCTGTACCTTCTGCGCGCCCACTGATCATGGGGTAAAAAATATTCTGAATGGAATCCTTTGGTATACCTGGACCGTTGTCGATAATATCAACCTTTAGTACCAG
>NZ_LWEY01001474.1:0-915 GCF_001634935.1 Oleiphilus sp. HI0043
TCTGATCAATAAGTAGACCAGGACCCATTGTTGAAGAAAGTGTAACTTTCTTCAAATAAACACCTTTTGCAGAAGCAGGCTTAGCCTTCTTCAAGTCAGCCAACAATGCTTCGATATTCTGTTTAATCGAATCAGCTGAGAACTCAACATTACCAACGATAGTATGAACAATACCGTTCTTGTCAGTTCTATAACGAACCTGACCAGCTTTTGCATTTTTAACGGCAGTCGCTACGTCTGGCGTCACTGTACCAACTTTCGGGTTTGGCATTAGACCGCGTGGACCAAGAATTTGACCTAACTGACCAACTACACGCATTGCGTCCGGAGATGCAACAACTACGTCAAAATCCATGTTTCCAGCTTTAACTTCAGCAGCCAACTCGTCCATACCAACGATATCAGCACCAGCTTCTTTAGCTTTCTCTGCATTTTCACCTTGAGTAAACACAGCAACACGAACTGTTTTGCCAGTTCCATTTGGTAGTACTGTAGAACCTCGAACAGCCTGGTCAGATTTACGCGCATCAACACCTAGGTTGATAGCAACATCTACCGACTCAGTAAACTTAACACCGTTTGAAAGCTCAGCAAGCAAAGCTACCGCTTCTTCTACCGTGTACGCTTTTTCTGCTTGAACTTTTTCCTGCACCAACTTTTGGCGCTTTGTTAATTTTGCCATTAGTTAACACCCTCAGTATTAAGTCCCATGCTACGCGCTGTACCAGCAATAATTCTTACTGCAGCATCCATATCACCTGCATTTAAGTCAGGGTCTTTAGTTTTAGCAATTTCTTCTAACTGAGCGCGAGTAACAGTTCCAACCTTCTCAGTATTAGGACGACCGCTACCACTAGTGATACCAGCAGCTTTCTTCAACAGAATAGATGCAGGTGGGGTCTTCATGACAAAAGT
>NZ_LWEY01001475.1:0-1207 GCF_001634935.1 Oleiphilus sp. HI0043
TGTCTGGGTCTAGCTGCTTCAATGTCTTTGCCAGCAAAGGCAGCATGAGACGACCCAGCAACTTCCGGTACCATGACTCTTTGAAAAAGTCTTTTATACCGGAAAGCAGAATTTTGGCAGCACCCTCGGCACTTTTTAGCGCCACATTGCCAACAAAGCCATCACAAACGATAACATCTGCATAGGAACGAAAGATATCGCCGCCTTCAGCAAAGCCGATATAGTTGAGCGCTTCACTTTCTTCTATTAACGAAGCGGCTAACCTAACCTGCTCATTACCCTTAATACTTTCACCGCCAACATTTAACAGTGCCACCCGGGGATTTTCAACGCCTTTGGTAATTTTTGCTAATACTTGGCCCATGATTGCAAACTGAAGAAGATGTTCGGCCGAACTATCAACATTTGCACCTAAGTCCAGAACGAAACAGCCACCACCTTGAGAAGGAAACATTTTAGTAATCGCGGGCCTATCTATACCGGGAAAGGTTCCCAGTATTGATCGCCCTAACAACATCAAAGCACCGGTATTTCCTGAGCTTACACAAGCTTGAGCTTGACCAGACTTGACCAGTTGGAGTGCCACAGCCATCGAGGAATCTTGCTTACTGCGCAGCACACGAGAAGGACGGTCATCCATAGAGACAACGGTTTCGGCGTGAACAATCGATATTGATGGATTTTCTGGGTAGGAGTGCAACAAAGCCTCCAATTCAACCTGTTTTCCAACAAGGATGATATTGAAGGCTTTGCTTTGGCAGCTGGCTGCCGGAGACGCTTGAGAAGCATCATTTGACTGAAGCTTTTCAAGATAGGCAAAAACAGCAGGGACAACAACCTGAGGGCCATCATCGCCACTCATTGCATCAACTGCAATGGTGATTCCTACAGACATTTCGCCGTCTTCAGAAACTAGTATTTACGTACTAGTCTTCTAATGTCTCAATTACTTTCTTGCCACGGTAGAAACCGTCAGCAGAAACGTGGTGACGCAAGTGCTTCTCACCTGTAGTTGGATCTACAGATAAAGTTGCAGTGCCTAGCGCGTCATGTGAACGACGCATGCCACGTCTTGAACGAGTTTTCTTACTTTTTTGAACAGCCATATTTGTTCTCCCGCGGGTATTTCAAATCAATTGATGAGCTTAGCTCACCGATTATTTCTTTAAATTCAGTTCTGAAAGCACGCTGAAAGGATTCTCTTTGG
>NZ_LWEY01001476.1:0-865 GCF_001634935.1 Oleiphilus sp. HI0043
CTTTTCCTTTTTGCCTTGCAGCGAGAAGTTAAGAAACTGCACTCAAATAATATCCGCTTGCGAATTATTGGTGATCGAGAGCCGTTTAGTGATGTGCTTCAGGAGCATATGGCGAAAGCGGAAGAACTAACAGAAAATAATGATGGTATGACTCTGGTCGTTGCCGCTAACTACGGTGGGCACTGGGATGTCGCGCAAGCGACGCGGAAAATTGCCCATAAAGTTGCTTCCGGCGAGATTGCGGCTGAAGATGTGAGCGAAGACTTAATTCAATCACATATCTCTTTGGGTGACTTGCCTTTACCTGATTTAATGATTCGCACTGCGGGTGAGCAGCGCATCAGCAATTTTATGTTATGGCAATTGGCCTACGCAGAATTCTATTTTTCCGATTTGTACTGGCCCGATTTCAAGAAGGAACAGATGCTGGAAGCCTTAAAAGCCTATGCTGGACGAAAGCGGCGCTTTGGGCAAACTGATGATCAGTTGGATCAGGCCGAGTAAATAATCACGGGACTCTTTTTGTGTTAAAACAACGAATAATTACAGCTTTAATTCTTGCTCCACTTGTTTTGGGGGGTGTTTTTTTACTGCCTCCAGAGTATTTTTCTTGGTTTGTCGCAGCTATTGTTATTTTAGGTGCCTGGGAATGGGCTAACCTTTCAGGCGTGAGCGCTTCTGCAGCGCGAGTGGTTTATGCTCTCGTTATGGCGGTTTTCCTATTTTTGCTTGTCGGCAGTATGTCTCTTCCCTGGGTATTAACACTTTCTGTTGCATGGTGGGCCTTGGCATGTGTTCTGGTCATGACTTTTCCAGAATCATCTTCCCTGTGGAAGGGGAAAATAGTTCAGTTACTGCTTGGTTT
>NZ_LWEY01001477.1:0-1103 GCF_001634935.1 Oleiphilus sp. HI0043
TTATGCGCGATCCAAAGGCGTTAAGTTATATATCGCGGTGAATACCTATGCCCAGCCCGAAGGTTGGAGTAAATGGCAACGAGCCGTTGATGTAGCCGCCGATATTCAGGCCGATGCGCTAATTTGTGCTGATATGGGGGTGCTGGATTACGCCACCCAAAAGCACCCCAATCTAAACCTGCACTTGTCGGTTCAGGGCTCTGGCACAAATGCTGAGTCACTAAGTTTCTACAAGCGCAATTTCAATGTTCGCCGCGCTGTGCTGCCACGCGTCTTATCACTCAAGCAGGTGGCGCAAGTTGCTAAGAAGTCGCCTATCGAATTAGAAGTCTTTGCCTTTGGTTCCTTATGCATTATGGCTGAAGGGCGCTGCTATTTATCTTCATACCTAACCGACCAATCACCCAATACTTGCGGTGCCTGTTCGCCTGCAAGCTTTGTTCGCTGGGAAGAAACAGAAGACGGCCTGGAGTCACGTTTGNACAATGTGCTAATTGACCGTTATCAGGAAGATGAAAAAGCAGGTTACCCAACCTTGTGTAAAGGCCGATTTGAAGTGGAAGGCCGTCTCTACAATGCACTCGAAGAACCAACAAGCTTGAACACAATTGGCTTAATTCCTGACTTAACAGAGATCGGCATCAAGGCTGTAAAAATTGAGGGTCGACAACGCAGCCCGGCTTATGTTGAACAGGTTGTCTCGGTTTGGCGCAAAGCTTTAGACAGCTATCAGCGCGACCCGGATAACTTTAAAGTGAAACCCCAATGGAGCAAGCCACTCGATAAAGTCTCTGAAGGCTCGCAAACCACTTTGGGCGCTTATACGCGCGCCTGGCAATAAACCCCGCAGATTTAGGGAGTAATATGATGAAATTATCACTAGGCCCAAACCTGTTTTTTTGGCCAAAACAGCGCGTTTATGACTTCTACCAAGAGATGCTCGACAGCCCTGTCGATGTTATTTATTTAGGCGAGACGGTGTGTTCTAAGCGCCGAGAATTAAAAACTGCTGAATGGCTAGAGCTAGCCAAGGAACTATCGGAATCAGGTAAAGAAGTCGTAATTTCCAGTCTGGCGTTATTAATGGCAGATTCTGAATTAAG
>NZ_LWEY01001478.1:0-35824 GCF_001634935.1 Oleiphilus sp. HI0043
GAAAAAGGCCGTCGTGACTTTCACTACATCTCATTCGAAAAACACCCACTATCTCTATCAGATCTTAGAAACTCTTTGAGTAAATGGCCTGAGCTTGCAGATTTATCTTCCCAACTATGCGACGACTATCCTTTCACTATAAAAGGACACCACACACTGAAGTTCGAGTGTGGCCGAGTCATCCTCACACTGGTTTTTGGGGATATTTATGAGTCCCTGGATGAATACCGTTTTATGGCAGATTGCTGGTACCTGGACGGTTTTTCCCCTAATAAGAACCCGGAAATGTGGTCACCTGCTCTTTTTAAAGAAGTTGCCAGACTATCATCTGACGGAGCCACTTTTTCCACCTTCGCCGCTGCGTCAGCTGTAAGACGAGGGCTAGAATCGGCAGGTTTCAGTGTTAAGCGCCAGAAAGGCTTTGGCAAAAAACGAGAGATGCTTCTTGGCTCTATTACAAAACAAGACCTCAGTTCTACCGGTCACTTACCTTTAAGCAAAACAAATTGGGCCTACCCACAAACACTGATAAAGAATTCCGTTAAGAACTCTACGGCTGCCGCCTTAGATAAAGACGTGTCCAAGTCTTTCGATACCGTTATTATTGGGGCCGGTTTAGCGGGTATCAGCACTGCTTCAGCGCTGTATCAACGCGGGCTGGATGTTGCGATAATAGATACTCGCCCAGCACCTGTTTCTGGTGCCAGCGGCCAGAGCCAACTGGTAATGTACGCAAAGTTTCCCAGTGAGAGAAACAAAACGTTTAACTTCGTAGAGCATTGCCTTGCCTACAGCTTACGCTATTACCCGCGGCTACAGGCAAACTTTGATAATGAATTCTGGCACCCTTGCGGTTTACTGCAGCTAGCATGGAGTGATAAGGAAGCGGCCAAGCAAACCCGCTTTGCTAATAACACCAAACTGCCAACCAATTTTATACGGCCAATATGCGCTGATGAATCCTCAGAAAAGTCTGGCTTGAAACACTCCTGTGGCGGCTTGTGGTTTGAGAATGCGGGCTGGCTTGACCCTAAAGTCTACGCAAAAATACTACTTAGCGATAAGCCAGCTAAGTCACAGGCTACCATCACTCCATTTTACAACTGCGAAGCGAAGCAGATCAGCCAAAATACAGACTCAAGCTGGACCATAGAAACAAATTCAGGCCTTTTTCACACAAGGCATCTTGTCATTGCAAACTCTAATGACACCAAGAGTTTTCCCCAATTAGCACACCTGCCAACCAAGCCCTTGCGCGGGCAAGTTACATCGATAAGATCTAAGCAGAATAGCGAGGAAATCAAATCTACGCAGTGTGTGTTAACAGGAGAAGGCTACCTATGCCCATCTGTTTCTGGTTGGCACCACTTTGGCGCGACCTTTGATTTGGACTCAAATAATGAAAGCACTAATGCAGAAGACAATGAAAAGAACTTCGAAGCAATTCAGCACTGGAACCCATCATGGATTTCGGATAAGAACACTGAAGATAAAAGCCTGAATGACTATGATGTAAAAAGTAACGCCGGCCTTCGTTGCACCACTCCTGACTACCTTCCAATCGTTGGGCTCGCTCCAAATTTTGAACAAATGAAAGAGACCTTTGCCAAACTTCGAGTTGGCGCCAACAGCTGCAAACATCTTTATGGACACTACTATCAAGGTCTTTACGTCAACGTTGGACACGGCTCCAAAGGCGCATTAACAAGCCCCGTCGCCGCAGAACTTATTGCTCACGAAATATGCGGCGGCATCCCACCGGTAAATGACACACACAAAGCAATGTTTTCGCCCGCCCGCTTTATCATTAAGCACCTTAAACAGCGGCGCATTTAAACAAGGGGGTTCTCTATAGAGTTTCGATACAGCGTCCAATCGAAAGCAGGGCCTGGGTCTGTTTTCCGCTGTGGAGCGATATGTTCATGACCCGTTATACGCTCTTTCGTAATTTCAGGGTAGCTTTCCTGAATTGCATTAGTTAGAGCGGCAAGCTGCGAATACTGAATCGCTTGATACGGTATGTCATCAGCGCCTTCCAGCTCAACGCCTATCGAGAAATCATTACAGTTTTCCTGACCACAAAAGCTTGACTGTCCGGCATGCCAGGCACGGTCATTACAGGAAACAAACTGGACTATTTCTCCGTTGCGTTTAACGAGGAAGTGTGACGAGACCTGAAGATCGCGAATTGTCTCGAAATACGGATGCTCACCAACTGGCAAACAGTTTTGGAAAAAAAGCTCGATGTAATTATTGCCGAAGGACTTCGGTGGCAATGATATATTATGAACGACTAGTAAGTTGATCGGCGCAGCTTGAGGGCGCTCATTATAATTGGGTGACGGGCACTTCCGAGCACCAGCCAACCAACCATTACAAATTTTCATACCTAGTTAGCTCCGCGTAAACTCCCGATCACCGATTCTAAGGCACGATCAAACAATAAACCATCATTTAGAACTTGAAGCTCTCCATTTCTTAGCAGGGATGCAAAACCACTTTTATCCTGCTCCATTACTTTGATGCCGGATCGATTAACGAAAACAAACTTATCAATAGCCTTAATGTGTGCAGCAAGTTTACAACGTTCAGGACGTCCTTCCTTTGAAACCTCAAACCAGGTGCCAATGCTAGCTCTTTCCACCTGCTTACTAAATGCATCAAGAATGGAATCGCTCGCACTAGCACTCAAATCTTCTTCTAGAACCGTTTCGGCACGCGTAGGCTCGACACTTGATTCCGTTTCTGCGTTATCACCGGTGCCTTGCTCACTGGGTGAGACAGGTTTACTGTCGGAGTTTGTTTCTCTAGAGGCAGCTTTAGGCGCAGGCTTGACCGGCTTTTCGGCTTCAACGCTAGATTGCTTAAAATCGTTAAAGTCTTGTTCAATTTCAAGCGTATCCTGAACCAACTCAGCAATGGCGTTATCGTCCATTGCAGACTTGGCAAACTCTTCGTATGTTTGCAAGTTATTCAAGACATTAACATGCTGAGCTTCGATATCGGCCAATAGGGTTTTCGCCTCAAACTGATCATACATGATCCGATTGAGCCCCTCCCGACACTTCCTCATAACACGAGGAATCGTTTTCAATAACTTGCCTCGAACATCAAGCTCCTCCTTGTCTGGGCTCACCGTCCAAATCAAATCTTTAACCAAGGCAATTTCAGCCTTCCAACTCTCTGAGTCGACACCACCGTTTAGGTATGTGTAATTAAGCACCCTACTCCACGCTTTTGAAAGAAAAGCTTCTGCACATTCTGGTACATTACGCGCTCTTGCTTGCTGATCAGCCAAAATTGCATTTAAAGCATTATCAACCGCCTTCTTGGCTAGGTCATTGGCTGCTTTTCCCTTCTCAGCATCTTTTGTGCGCTGCTCAACAAGTTGACCACGCTTATCTTCAATCACTATAAATTTAATGAAATCATCTAATAAGCTTTGGAAAATATCTAGATTGTCATCGAAATCGTTTAGCACTTTATCAACGACAGCTTCGATTTTTCCCTTCAGTCTATCTGACTTACTACCGCTTGTTTCGGTCCAACCAAGTGCAGCAGCAGCTATTTCGTTCAGAAGTTTTCTAGCAGGATGCCCGCCACGATCAAAAAAGCTTCTATCTAGCATCGCTACTTTAAGTATAGGAATTTGAAGCCTTGCAATTAACGCTTTCATAACGGGCTGAAGCTGACGATCATCAAGAATAAAATCGAACAACATTGAAACTAGGGAAATGACATCGGAGTCCACTGAGGAAATTGCCCCTCCCTCAGAAGATTCGCTCGAGCTTGATAACAAACTACGAAAATCAACACGCTGATATCCACCTAATTGATCACCTGAAATCTGGCCAGAGAACCGATTTTGCTGCGCCGATAATTGCTGAATAATATTGGTTTGCGGAATGATATTAGACATACCACCAACACCTGCATCGATTGAACTTGCGGGCTGACCTGAATGAAGAAGAGAGCGCAACTCACCGAAAGCTGTACCCTGAGAAAGGTACTGATTTTCACCGAGCGTTGGAACACTTGAAGAATCAAAGCCATTGATATCAGGCGTAGCATTCTCGAGCTGACCATTTGATTTAATCGTATCCGTCTTTGACACATTATTGAGCATTTCAACAGCCTTGCTGCTATTTGTACGCGCTGTTTTGCCAATACCGATCGTTAATGCGGGAAGTACACCTGACTGCCTTAACTGCTGATTGCAATCTTTATATACTGCCGCCATTTTCGACAGTACATAGCGTTCAAATAGTTTAAGCACGATAAGCTTTGCTCGGATGCCAAAATCGAGACAGTCACATGCTTTTGCAAAGGCATCACATAGCTTATGCGGGGACGCGGGAAAGTCTTTAGAAAATACTTCACTCTCATCAAGTATAAAGGAAATCCGAGCACTAAGCTCCTCGAGCACCGTGCCAATACCTTGATTAAGCCGCGACACCATCGCATCAACTGCGACATTAACCTCAAGTTCATCCTTATCAATAAGATCCAATGAATCTATCGAGTCACCAGACGGGCCGCTCACCTGTGGACCACTTGTAAGCGAATTGAAATTAGTCAACAACTGCTTTACAACGGCATTTGCGATATGGCGCTTCTGTAAACGAAGCTCTCTCATCGCATCGAAATACAACGCTTGGTCACCATTAGTGCCCGCTTTGTCGGCCATTTCAAACAGCGCATCATCCGCACCATCAAACAAATGACGTAATAAATCCTGCACTTTAAGTCTAAAATTATCTCTAACGACAATGACTAACTTCGGTAGCGGTTTAGCGGATACTCCTGAAATAGTTTTGCCGCCGTGAATCCCTACTATCTTTGGCTCTGCCATAATTACCCCAACTGCCCACTTGCTAAGAGTCAATTATTTAACATTTATTTGCATTATAGCGAGTCAATATTATGACTACTGTCACATTTTGTTTCCGCTTGAACCAGTTCACAAAAAATGTGAATTATTGAACCCAGCACAACAACTACTCGACTAACAATATAGTGAACGAGAACAAGCTAAGCCACTTAGCATTATCCGAAATAATCTATATAATGGCGCCGCTAAATAAAAGTAAGCAATACTTTCGACTTTTTTTAATTTTAAGCATCCTTTGTATTCACCAGACCCAGCCTGAACAGCTTGAGCCAAAATATGAACGAATTACTTTCAAAAGCCATCGAAAATAACGTTAACGCTGCAATTTCGGAAGATGTCGGCTCCGGTGATATAACTGCTCAGCTAATTGATGCCGACAAACAGGCTTGCGCGAAAGTAATTACCCGTGAAAGTGCGATTATTTGCGGTACAAAGTGGGTTGACGCCGTCTTTCATGCAATTGATCCAACCCTTGAAATTAAGTGGTTCGTCAATGACAGAGACAACGCTTCACAAAACGAAACTCTCTTTACTGTTAGTGGCTCTGCCCGATCCATTCTAACCGGAGAACGTGCCGCACTTAATTTTCTGCAAACACTTTCTGGCACTGCAACGACAGCTAAACACTACGCAAACCTGGTTGCACACACTCAAGTAAAGCTTCTGGATACTCGTAAGACCCTACCTGGACTGCGCCTAGCACAAAAGCATGCCGTTACCTGCGGAGACTGCCACAACCATCGCATTGGCCTTTATGACGCCTTCCTAATCAAGGAAAATCACATTATGGCCTGCGGCGGCATTGGACAGGCAGTTAACAAAGCTCAGCAACTAGCTCCCGGAAAGCCCATCGAAGTTGAAGTTGAATCTATACAAGAGTTGCAACTAGCCTTACAAGCTCAGGCTGATATCGTCATGCTCGACAATTTCCCTATCAGCACTTTAAACGAGGCCGTAAAACTAAATAAAGGCCAAGCCAAGCTTGAAGCTTCTGGCGGCATAACCAATGAAACGCTAGTCCCAATTGCTGAAACGGGAGTAGACTTTATTTCAATCGGCGCACTGACAAAAGACTGCAAATCTATCGACCTTTCAATGCGGATTGATATCTAAACAGAAAAACGCCAGCTTACATAAATTTACATACCGAAACACTTCAGTTAGACAATCATTTGGCTATTACAGATAGAATAGATTCATCATTATGGTGATGTCTTCAGACAGCTAAATTCGTCATAAAACAAGAAGACAATCCACCATATTTACCATGCGGCCCATTATATAATTTCACCTTCGAGCTAAGCTGGCTTTACTTTCAATGAATGCAAATAATCTAAGTTTTAAGCCAGAAATCTCTAGCGCTCGCATTCACGGCATACCCGCATTTTTCATAAGTCTCACCCTGTTGTTTATTGCTTTAGGTTTTGACCAATTATTTATAAATGACGGATCGACACTTCAGAATGCCATGCCCTACGTCAGCATAGCCTACGGTTTATCACTCTCTCTTACTTATTGCTTCGGCCTAGTCAGTCTACCCGCAATATTCCTAGCCCCAGTCGCTTTATCACAAGCATCTAACGCATGGTTTGACGGTGATATAGAACTTAGTACTGCAGTACTGTTTTCGTTAAGCCTTTGCATGCAAAGTTATGTGCTCCGGAAGTCATTCCAGCTCTCTATTACCAAGGGTAATCCTTTATCAAACAGTAAAAACCTGATCCTTTATATTTCCCACAGCGTAATAATTAGCGCCTTAATCAGCACATTGCTCGGTGTCAGCTTGCTCACCAATGACGGCGACAGCACACTAGACCTAAGGGTAATAGCCTACTTCTGGATTTCCAATGTTATTAGTCTGACCACCATTCCAAGCATCGTGTTCGCGGCACAAAACCATGCACAACGTATCAAGCAAAACACACATCCTTTAGAGTGGTTTGTTTGGCTTTCAATCTCGATCCTCAGCATTTATTTTACCACCAAGGAAAAGCCTCACTTTATACTTCTAATCATTCCAATCTTAATGTGGGCTTCAACCAGATTTAACCAGCTCGCTTGCACTATTGCTATTTTCGTATCTGGGATTATCACCCTGCACCTCCTTAACGCCGGGACACTGACACAGCAATTATCAATACCAGAATATTCTCTACCTCTTGCTAGCTTGATCGTTATTCTAACTACCCTTTACTTCAACACCCTCCGTTCAGATCAAATAAAAATCGAAGCGAGGCTCGAAGATATTGTTCAACAACGCACACAAGATTTACTTAGCGCCAACCAAGAACTTCGCGATGAGGTTTACATCAGAAAGCAGGCAGAAAAGAGTCTACAAAACACCTCGTCTCGTTTCAGAGCACTATTCGAAACTGCCGGCATCCCGATCATCGTACTTGATAAGAAGTTCAAAATTAAACAATGGAATGCAGCAGCCGAAGTTCAGTTTTCTTATACTAAAGAACAAGTGCTAGGCAATAATTTCATCGATATGTTTGTTCCAGAAAATATTCAGGACGAGACAGCATGGAAATTTACCAAGGTACTCGAAAGCGGCCTTAGTAAAGAAAATATGGAATGCGAGATTATCAGTGGCGACTCGCTTTCGCACACCATGCTCTGGAACATGAACCACCTTAGCAATCATGACGGTGAATCCCAGCAGACGCAGCTTCTTTTGATTGGCCAAAACATTTCCGACATCAGAAAAACTCAAAATCAACTTCACTACCTCGCTCACTACGATGCACTTACCGATACGGCTAACAGACGCCTATTCGAAGACCGCTGCGCCCAAGCGATTCAATCAGCAATTCGACACAAATCCGAGATTGCGCTAATCGGCCTAGATATCGATCACTTCAAACGAATCAATGACACGCTCGGACACGATATCGGCGATCAATTTCTTGTCACCTTAGCCAGCAGACTCAAACAAAGCGTTCGAAAGGAAGACACGATTGCCCGCCTTGGCGGAGACGAATTTGCTATTCTGCTAGCAAATGTATCGGGAAGAGAAGGCGCTAAAACAGTTGCCAGAAATATTCTCGATAACATTACCAAGCCCGTAAATATTGGCGGGAATGAGCTTATCGTTACTTCCAGCATCGGCATTACCGTCTGCCCTAACGATGGCACGCAATATCCCGACCTGCTAAAAAATGCAGATATGGCCATGTATCGAGCGAAAAAAGCCGGACGAAACAATATTCAGTTCTATAGTCCAGAAATGAACAGTGAAATGCAGCGCCAACTAATTATTGAGCATGAGCTAAGAAACGCTATCAGCGCCAGCCAATTCAAGCTTTACTACCAACCTATCATCGACATTGAAACGGGTGAAATTCTCGCGCTTGAAGCCTTGCTACGCTGGCATCATCCTGACAAAGGTTTAGTCACGCCAGAGTACTTTATTGATGTCGCTGAGCAAACGGGCTTATTGCACGACATTGGTCAATGGGTAATTTCTAACGCCTGCCTGCAAGGACGAGCAATTCAGGAATGGTCAGACACGCCGATACAAATAGCGCTCAACCTCTCTAACCGCCAATTTAACCATCCGCGAATAGTTGAACTTATCCAAAAAGCAGTAGAGAGCACTAAATTTGATCCAAAGAACCTGATTCTGGAAATGTCGGAAAGCACGATCACAAGCAATATCGAGACATCCTTTGTGACACTTACTCAACTTAAAGAGTTGGGCGTGTCACTGACAATCGACAGCTTTGGAACCGGTCTAAGCTCACTACGACAGTTAAAGCAAATTCCCGCCGACATCATTAAGGTCGACCGAACTTTCGTGAATGGCATACCAAGGGATGAAAGCGATATGGCCATCACTGAAACACTGCTAGCTATTGCGAGTCAGATGGATTTAAAAACCTTTGCTACAGGGATCGAAACGAAGGAGCAGGAAGCTTTCTTAAAGATTAATGGCTGTCGATATGGGCAAGGTTATCTCTACTCCCCACCAGTGCCGTTCAAGGAATTATATGCAATATTACATAGCTTGAATCAAGGCGAAACCTTAGGCCGGGGCGACCAGATCGTACTACCTCTGGTGCACGAATCTAAACCGGCCTAAGCTAAAAGCAGGTTTTCTTGCTACGAAGATAAATGCTCGTGAAGTTCTTCAAACTGAGTCGTTAAAGCATGCTTTGGAGCAAAGTAGATAAGCGGCTGACTTTCTTGGTGCGACTCTTTCATCTTGATTGAAGCATTAATTTTTACAGGTAATACTGGCAACCCTTCTTCTTCGAGCTCCTTCACCAAGCGCGACGGCAGACTCGCACGCGGCTGAAATTGATTCACTACAATACCCTCTATTTCCAAGCGGTCATTGTGATCTTCTTGTATGTCTTGCAACTCGCCCATAATCGTATACAAAGCTTGACGAGAGAAGTCATCGCAGTCGAAAGGAATCAAAACCTTATCGCAAGCAATTAAGCCTGAACGCGTATAGAAATTTAAAGCAGGCGCTGTATCGATGATAATTTCATCAAACTGGCTCTCTAATGCTCTTAAGGCATTTTTGAGTTTATAGATCTTATGCTTAGCCTCCAGCTTTCTTTCAAGAAAATCCATCTCAGGACTAGAGGGCAAAACATAGAGATTGTCGAAGGGGGTTTTATGCGCAAAGTCGGCAGGATCTTTATTAAACAAATTAAATGAAAGCGTTTGCTCAAAAAAATCGGCAATCGAGTCATTCAATTCAGCAGCAGGCTTTCCCATTAAATAGTGAGTAGAGTTACCTTGCGGGTCCAAATCAACAACCAAGGTTCTGCGTCCCTTAGCAGCGAAAATAGCTGCAAGATTGCAAGTAATACTCGACTTCCCTACACCGCCTTTCTGGTTGAATACTACGCGAATCATTTTTTTCTCCCTGCAGCTGATGAGCTACCAATTTAAAACTTTCTTGACGAACGGAATTGTCAATTTACGCTGCTCAGTGAGCGACGCTTTGTCTAGTTGATCAAGTAACGCTAGCAACTCTGTTAAGTTGCGCCCGCTACGCTTAATAATAAAAGTAGAAACGCCCTCTTCCAAGCTAAAGCCCTTATGTATCGCAACCTGCTGCATGATTAGTTCTTTTTCAGCATCACTATAAGCTTTCAGGCTTATCAATAAACCGGATTTTAGGCGTGACAACAAATCAGCCAAGCAGATATTCAAGGCGTCTACCGGCTGTGACAAGGCGAAAATTAACATATCACCTTGAGCTTTATAATGGTTAAATAAATTAAAAAGACAGCGTTCTTTAAACTCTCGACTTAAGCTCTGGTGACACAGCCACAAATCCAAGTGATCGAGAGCCAAAATTGAATATTGCTCAAAGCTTGAAAACAAACCCTGAACGTCACTCTCTGATAATTCAAACTCGTTTAATTCCGCAAGCGAAAAGTAACAAACATTGTCCAGCTCTTTTGACTCAGCGTAGCCAATTGCAGCATTAAGCAAATGGGTTTTACCAGACTCTTCTGGCCCAACCAGTAAGACTGCAGTTTCCTGATACTCATCTATCGCACTCGACAGCATAAACTTGGCACGATCGTTTTTTTCGCTGTAAAACGTTTCGAAGCTTAGGTCACTTTTTTCCCTAACAGGCAATAATAGTTGGCTGGATAATTCAAAAGCATTCATAAGCCAGTCTTATCATTCAATTCATTTTCTCGGCGCTGCTTGTATGCCTTTACGCCCCAAACCAAGTAATAATGAATACCGCTAATCAGAGTAATGGCACCCACTACAAATAGGCCTTCTGAAACTGCCCACTGCGGCATCGGCAGATCTGCCAAGCTCATAATCACGAGTAAGACATAAACAATCTGTAGCATTGTACAGGTCTTACCCAGCCATGAGGGCTTAATATCATAATGACTAATAAAGAAGTGATAGCCCAGCGCACCAGCTAGAATCATTACATCGCGACCAATAACGAGATATAGAAGCCACATTGGGATTTGCTCTGTCCAAGCAAGCATTACGTAAGCCGTAACGAGCAGTAGTTTATCTGCCAAAGGGTCAGCTATGGCACCAAATCGCGACTTCCAATTAAATTGGCGAGCCAAGAAACCATCAACTCCATCTGAAAGACCTGCTACAAAGAATAGAATCAAAGCCTGCAAATATTGCGCGGAATATACACTCATCGCAAAAGGAATCACCAGCAGGATTCGAATAACAGTTAGAATATTAGGAATCTGATTAGCTGCGATCATTCTATCTCCAAAATAACCATAGCAATGACTAAGACCCGGAGCGCCAAACAAATTTATCGAGCGCATCGACAAGCATACCCTTATTTAACTCCAATATACCGTCTAGCTCCGCTTCCCGTTTTATTAGCTTTCGCCCAAGAGATAGGTGCTGAGAAAGCATTTCTCTTGTATCACGCAAGCGCAACTCAAAGGTAAGCTGATCTTCCTCGGCTAGCAACATATTTACGGATGCAACAGGCGCAAGATCTTGCAGGTAACGCTGTACATCCACATAATCTTCGAAAGAATCGATACCAAGCACTGAAATGGTATAGATTTCTGAACTTGCTACGCCAGATATAGCATACTGAGTAGATATAACGCTTGCCAAGCGAGCAACAAACTCTTTTGAAACCGATTCACTGCTTGCCTGAGCGCTTTCACCAAAGAAAGTTTGCTCACCTAGGAATAGCTGCCAGTCTGCACGCCATTGACGCTGAGAAACAGGCTCTTTTGCTTCATCAAGTTCTTGAGCCTCAGGAGTAATGGAACTTTGCAAGCGTACAATTGCAACAGCGTCGGTGCCATAGCGCTTACTAGCATCAATATGGGAGTCAGAAAACAGGCCCCATAATCCGTCAACATCTAAAAGCGAAAGGTCTGTCAGATCGGCCACAGGAATAAAAAGCGGCAAACCTCGAGTCTCAGCAATGCCAGTCAATTCAGGTAGCACCTCATCCAGTTCGGAAGCGCCGATAACGCTTCGCTGCCCTTGTTCATCAGACATCACCACCCAAACCAGAATTGAAGGACGAGACCGCCCCCAAATAGGAAGAGACAGTGATTGCAAACCCGCTTCTATGGGCGATTCTGCGAATGCAACATCCAGCATATATTGGTCAGGTACGGCGGGCTCGGCTATTAACGACTCAGTTAACTCTTCTTGGCCGGTCTGAGCGGAACTAGGCATAGAACCAGGCTCCTGTTCAACGTCTGCACCTTCATCTATAAACTCCATAGCGAGCCTTTCGCGCTCAGCAAGCACCTCAAGATAAACGCTATACGCGGGGTTTTCTCTGTAGGCAAATGAGAGCACGTAGTTTTCAGGTGAGCGAAACTTAGAATTCACAGAAGAATCCTGCAACAATTCCTCATCACCAGTAACACGGATCAACACCTGATGCAGCGCCTGCTCAAAGCCTAGCATACGATCGGAAGGGTCTTGCGAAGGTACTGCGACAGAAGCGTTATATAAATTACCTAGCTGGACAGCGATTGAGTGTGAACTCAAAAAGGCTAGCGAAACAAGTACGAAAAAACGAATAATATTGACCAAGTAAGTGCCACTTATGCTCAGTATTTGAAAGGTTTATCATAATATTCTCGAAACACTCATAAAACAACCATCAGCCGTGCTTTGCACACCTACTTTCTAATATTTTTTTAAATCACTACGAATATGTTATTTTTTACTGCTAGCATTTGGCGAGACTCCAAACAACTGGTAGAATCGCGCCAATTTTAAAAAGCCAAGGTTTTAGCTCATATGACTAATAATTCTGACTCAAATACAAACCCTTCACTTAGCTACAAAGACGCTGGCGTCGATATCGATGCGGGAAATGAGCTAGTAGAAAGAATTAAAGGTGTCGCCAAAAAAACTCGTAGACCGGAAGTAATGGCCGGTCTAGGCGGTTTTGGCGCAATGTTTGAGTTGCCGAAGGGCTATAAAGAACCGGTTTTGATTTCCGGTACCGACGGTGTTGGCACAAAACTAAGATTAGCCATGGACTTCAATAAGCACGATACGATAGGTATTGATCTCGTTGCCATGTGCGTTAACGATCTTATTGTTGGTGGCGCAGAGCCATTATTCTTCCTTGACTATTACGCTACAGGTAAACTGAATGTTGACGTTGCTGCCGATGTAGTAACAGGCATTGGCGCTGGTTGCGACCTATCTGGTTGCTCACTAGTCGGCGGTGAAACTGCTGAAATGCCCGGCATGTACGAAGGCGAAGATTATGACTTGGCTGGTTTTTGCGTTGGCATTGCTGAGAAGTCTGAGATTATAGATGGCACCAAAGTTAAGGCTGGCGACAAGTTAATTGGCCTCGCTTCTTCAGGTCCACACTCGAATGGCTACTCTTTAATTCGCAAGATTATAGAAGTATCAAACGCTGACCTAAACCAGGAAATTGGCGATACCGACCTAAAATCGGCCTTGCTTGAGCCAACAAAGATTTACGTTAAATCTCTTCTTAAATTGATCAAAGAAGGTGAGGTGCATGCCCTTTCACATATCACGGGCGGTGGCTTACTTGAGAATATTCCTCGCGTAATACCTGAAGGTACTAAAGCAGTCATCGAGACCCAGAGCTGGGAATTGCCTGGAGTATTCAAATGGCTTCAATCAGCAGGTAACGTAAATCCTGTTGAAATGTATCGCACCTTCAACTGCGGTGTTGGCATGATCATCGCCGTTCCAGCCGGTTCAGAAGAATCAGCCATCAAGCTTTTAGAAGCTGAAGGCGAAAGTGCTTGGGTAATTGGTGAAATTGCCGACACATCTTCCGACGAAGAGCAAGTCCAACTAAATGGACTAGGCGCTTAGTAATGGAAGGACGAGATCCTGTTGTCGTTGTTTTGATATCGGGTAGCGGCAGCAACCTTCAAGCCTTAATCGACGCCTATCAACGTGAAGAAATCCCTGGAAAGATCAGCGCTGTTATTTCCAATAAGCCCCATGCTAAGGGCCTAGAGCGAGCTAAGAAAGCTGAGATTGATACTCATGTCATCGAACATCAAAAATTCGCTCAACGAGAGATTTTTGATGCAGAGCTGATTAAGACGATTGAGAAGCATCAACCGGATCTCGTGGTATTAGCGGGCTTTATGCGTATCTTAACCGATGATTTTGTCCGCCGTTTTGAAGGAAGAATGCTCAACATTCACCCCTCTCTTCTGCCTAAATATCCCGGCCTACATACTCATAAGCGTGCGCTTGAAGCAAAAGACAAAGAGCACGGCGTGAGTGTTCACTTTGTTACCGCTGAGCTTGATAGCGGCCCGAATATCATCCAGGCTATTGTACCAGTCTTAAATCAGGATACTGAAGAAACACTTGCCACCCGAGTACTTGAAAAGGAACACATCATTTACCCCATTGCGGTTAAGTGGTTTATCGATGGACGTCTTGAAATGAAAGATGGCCAAGCCTATCTGGATGGCGAGCAGTTGCCCGAAAGCGGACTTAAGCTAGAGATTGAACAGACTTTACACTAAAAGTCTGCGCCACCCTTGCGCTTCACCAACGATTATTCACTCTCTTTCTGAGCAATATCTGTAATCAAACGCCTAAACCACTGATGGTCCGCATTATGATGAAGTAATGGGCTCCAGGCCATCTTGAGATCGAATGCTGGTATATCGAAGGGCGGCTCTTTCATTACAAGCTTAGAGCTCTCGCTTTTTAAACGCGCCGCGCGGCTCGGCAGCGTAGCCACTAAGTCATGCTGCTGCGCCAACAACATCGCCACCTGGTAATGACGGGTAAATACACTAATTTCGCGCTTTGCTCCAATACGATCCAGCGCTTCATCAACCCAACCCAAGCGCTGCACATCATTCGGGTTCACTCCAACACCCACACCAAAGCCAGTTTTACTCACCCAAATATGGCTGGCCTTTAGGTAGGCATCCAGATCGAAGCTATTGACCAAGGTGTTACTGGGGCTCATCAGGCATGAGAAGGTATCAGACCAGAGCGTTTTTTGGTGAAAAGACTGCGGCAAAGTATCAAAGCGATTAATCGCCATATCGACACGGCCTTGCTCAACATCTTCGAAAGATACATCACTGGGCGTTAAAACATCGAGCGTGATATTAGGCGCCTGCTTGCGAACTTCACTTAAAACAGCGGGAATCAAGGTAGATTCAGCGTAGTCGCTTGCCATCACGCGAAACACCCGATGGCTTTGAAGGTCAAAATCCCTATCCGGGTGAACTACACGATCGATATTGAATAATATCTCTCTCACCGCAGGCTTAAGGCTGAGCGCCAACTCAGTAGGCGCCATACCGTCACTGGTACGAACAAGCAATGGATCTTCGAACAGCAAGCGCAAACGCTTCAAACCATTACTCATCGCAGGCTGCGTAATACCAAGATGGTTTGCAGCCTTGGTGACGTTTTGCTCACGCAAAAGTACATCTAGGTGAACCAGCAAATTTAGATCAACATCACTTAGATTCATAGACCTAGACGCCCTTGGCTAATAACACTCAATTAAACTTAAACTTCATGGTAGATTTCACTACCTTCCTGTTTAAATTTCTCCGACATCTCACTCATACCTTCGTTCGCATCCTTTTCTGCTGCGTAATCACGAACTTCCTGAGATATTTTCATTGAACAAAACTTAGGGCCACACATTGAACAGAAATGTGCAACTTTAGCAGAGTCCTTAGGTAATGTTTCATCATGATAAGCACGAGCAGTATAAGGATCTAGCGCAAGGTTAAATTGATCTTCCCATCTAAACTCAAAACGAGCCTTTGACATAGCATTATCGTGAATCTGTGCACCAGGGTGGCCTTTTGCAAGGTCGGCAGCATGAGCCGCGATCTTATAGGTAATAAGGCCCTGTTTTACATCTTCTTTATTAGGTAGACCCAAGTGTTCCTTAGGCGTGACATAGCAAAGCATTGAACAACCATACCAGCCAATCAGTGCAGCACCAATGCCTGAGGTGAAGTGGTCATAGCCTGGTGCGATATCGGTAGTAAGTGGGCCAAGCGTGTAGAAAGGCGCTTCATCGCAATGCTTGAGCTGCTCTTCCATATTCGCCTTAATCATATGCATCGGCACATGACCCGGGCCTTCAATAAAGGTTTGCACATCGTGCTTCCAAGCTATCTTGGTAAGCTCGCCTAAAGTACGAAGCTCTGAGAATTGCGCCTCATCATTTGCATCAGCAATTGAACCTGGGCGTAAACCATCACCAAGTGAAAAGCACACATCATAGGCTTTCATAATCTCGCAAATTTCTTCAAAATGCGTATAGAGGAAGTTTTCCTTGTGATGAGCAAGGCACCATTTAGCCATAATTGAACCACCACGACTAACGATCCCGGTGACTCGATTCGCCGTCATAGGCACATAGCGCAATAACACACCTGCATGGATAGTGAAGTAATCAACTCCCTGCTCCGCCTGCTCAATTAAAGTATCACGGAACAACTCCCAGGTAAGATCTTCGGCAACCCCGCCACATTTTTCAAGCGCCTGATAAATCGGCACCGTACCAATCGGTACAGAAGAGTTTCGAATGACCCATTCACGTGTCTCATGAATATTCTGGCCTGTAGACAAATCCATTACGGTGTCACCACCCCAACGCGTCGACCAAACTGTTTTCTCGACTTCTTCCTGAATAGAAGATGTCACCGCAGAATTACCAATATTGGCATTCACCTTGGTGCGGAAGTTCCGACCAATAATCATCGGTTCGGTTTCCGGATGGTTGATATTACAAGGAATGACAGCACGACCACGAGCGACTTCGTCTCTGACAAATTCCGGGGTAATCATTTTAGGAATAGAAGCGCCGAAAGACTCGCCTGGATGCTGGTTAGCTAGCGCTTCATCCATCTGCGCCTCGCTTAAAGCCAGATTTTCTCGAATAGCGATATATTCCATTTCCGGCGTAATGATACCCTGACGAGCGTAATACAGTTGCGTGACATTCTTTCCGGCTTTTGCTTTTAGAGGTTTACGCTTATGCTCAAAACGCAAGCCATCCAAGGCTAGGTTTTGATCACGTACATTTGCGTACTCAGAACTAAAACCAGGTAACTCTTCAGTATCATTTCGTTCAGCAACCCACTCATCGCGTAAGGGCATTAGCCCTTTTGTGACGTCAACTTCTATCTCGGGGTCTGTATAGGGGCCGGAGGTGTCATAAACTCTAACTGGAGGGTTATCCTCAAGCTCGCCATTCTGCAACTGAGTTGGGGTAAGTGAAATTTCACGCATCGCTACGCGAATATCTTTACGACTGCCTTCTACATATACTTTTTTTGAGGCTGGAAAAGGCTGGGTAGATAACTCATCTACGTAAGCTGTATCACCCAGTTTCTTTAACGAATCGTTTTTCATCTATTGCTCCGCATATCCGGTATTACGAGTGTGGTAAGTAAGGAAGCAATTAGAATCATCGGTCTAGTCTTGATGAATTCTTGTTCCCTACGCTGGTTCTAACCAATCAGGTTCAACGGGTCCCTATCTGCCTACAAAATGTAGAACAACAAATAATTGGATATATCCCAAGAATTTATGTGGTCTCAGCATTCGCAAATCATCAAGCGATAAAATGACAGATGCTCCCCGACAAGATTTTCATCGATTTTAGGGAGTGTTGAATGATATGGCAAGAAATAAGCGCTTTAGCATCGCCTAACGAGGAAAAATAGCCGAGAAGGAGCTACCTCGCCCCACCTCGCTATCGAGAACAATTCGACCATGATTCAGCGCGAGCATTTCGCAGCATATTGCTAAACCATAGCCATCACCTTCAATCTGACTATTCTCATGGGAATCTTGGCGCTGATATAGTTTGAAAATGCTTTCACGCTGTCCTTGAGGAACACCACAGCCTGTATCATTTACTTCAAGAGTAACGCACTTGCCGACCTGCTCATCAAAACTGGGACGAAGAGATACTTCAATAGCTCCCGCTTGCGTATATTTAATTGCGTTGGAGATAAGGTTGATCGCAATTTGCTTAAAGTGCTGCCTGTCTGCCAAGGCGTATATGTCAGAATCCGAAATCTCAGAGCGAAAATCCAAGCCTTTTTTCTTGGCAAGGGTTTCACCTTGTACACACGCTTCTTCAAGCGCAGGCACTGCATTGAAGCGGGAAATGTCGGCAGCCAGCTTTCCAGCTTCTACCCGCGTAGAATCCAAAGTCGTGCTGATCTGTTCAGCGAGCTGCTGACCGCCCCCGATAATTCGGTCGAACAAAGATAGCTGCGTTTCACTACACTGACTAGACAACTTTGATTTAAGAATGCCAGCGTAACCGACAACTGCATTCAAGGGTGAGCGCAATTCATGCACCATCATTGCCAAGTATTCTTTTCGAGTACGTTCTTTTTCGAGCTCCAGGCTTCGTTCAAACTCTTGACGCTGAAGTTCCATTTCTTTATTACTGGTCACATCTAACCCTGAAAGCAATACTGCGCTACCTTGACTGCCATCACTAATATGGAAACTCCATAAAAAGTGTGATGTCTTATCGTTATTTTCTTCAGCATTTGCAGAAGACTCGATATTCTCTAGACCACCCTGCTCTATTGCTTTGCCGACCAGAGCAGCAAGATCTCTGGGTAAAATAGCGGGCGCCCCTTCATCGTCAAATCCAAACTCAAGCATTAGATCAGTCATTGCAGGGTTACTAAAAAGAATCAGGCCTTGATCATCAAGCTCCAGCAATGGGGAGGGATTTATTTCAGTAAAAAATGAAAGCTTCTTGAGCTCTTCAAGCTGAAAGCCTTGCTGCTCGCAGGTAGTGAAAAGAATCATGCAGCTGCCATCATCGGTATAACTTCTACGGTAACTGACGGCAATGTTTTCAGAATTCTTATGCGTCCAATAGCATTCCTGTGGCGCTAGCTGAGCTTCACCCTGTTTTGCCAAGGGGCACTCCTCAGCTTCGTGATGAGTATAAATACTATGACGGCAAAATAGATCATGAGCAGTACCGCCCTCCGCTGCTTTTTCGGCAATAGCATCAATATCCCAGCCTAACATGGCCTGGCCTGCCTTGTTTAAGAACTGAATACAACCGTCACTATCGACAAGCAACACACCTTCAGGTAAAGCATCCAAGGTAATAGAAGTGATATCAAAAGAAGGACTCACGAAAGGTCTACTCGCAATAACTGTGCAGGGTCAGCGCCTGGGACGGTTAGATCCAAGACAGAAGTAATCGACAGCTCTTTATCTGTCTTGATTTTTGCAAGGTTAATCACCTTGGGCTTAATATGCGCCATCCCTGCCATATCGTAAACAACCTTTACGACAGGTAATTTTGGTTGATCGGCATCGATCTCAAGAACAATACCTTTTTCTTTGTTGCTTAGCTGGACAGCACTACCCACCGGATAAACACTCAATAGACTAATCAGCGCTGACACGGAAGGCTCATCAAGTTTTTCATTTTTGGCCTCTTTATATAGATTAGCAAGAGCGCCATGAGGTGTTACCGCAGGCCTATCAAGCAAGCCGTGGACTAACTCATCATACCTGACAACCACTGCGAAAACCTTACTTAAAGGATGTATCTGATCAGACTTAAGTCCAGAAGGGTAACCGCTTCCATCCAGGTGCTCATGATGCTCGGTAATAATGCGCATTACGATTGAACTGAGCTCACAGTTTTGTTTTAACGACCGTAAGCCTATCGAGACATGCTGATAAATTAACTTCTTTTCACTCGCCGTATAAGGTGATGCCTTACCAAGCAAATGCATAGGCAGTTTTAGCCAACCCGTATCGTGAAAAAATGCGGCTAAAGCGAGCGCCTGTTGTGCATCGTCACCTAAGCTGAGCTTGATAGATATACTTAAGACTAAACTAAATGAAGCGAAAGTATGATTTGCGAGCGAAGCATCTTTACGCTGAATATTGATAAGGATAGCGAGTGCTTGGTTATTCCGCTGTAGACTAGACAGCGTAGCGTCAATTAAAGGCGAAACCTGCCGAGCATCAACCACTTTATCGTTTTTGAGAGCTTCATTGATCTCATCTGCCAGCTTCTCAACTTTGCCCTTTAACTCTTTAGCAACACCAAGCTCCTGACTAATAGACGTACGCTCAGGCAATTTTTCCTTAGCACTTGCTTCTGAAACTGGCTTATCTTTCGCAGCCTGATCTTCTTGTGATTTATCAGTCTCTTGTGAGGACTTATCACGAATAACATCAGCTGGCGTTTCTACATCAACACCCTTTGAGGTATCAATCGAGAGCTGCTTGACACCCGCCTTGAGCAGCTTATCAATTTGAGCGGCATTTTTTATCTTCAAGTGGTGATACATGAAGGGGCTGTCAATCCACGATATATCGAGCTGGGTAATATACATACCAACCTTAAGTAAGGATATAGGGATCTTTTTTACTGCCATGCGAAGGAATGCCTAAACTCAGTGAATAGTGTCAGCTTTATTTACACTAAATTATAGGCCTTCCTGAGAGAATTTGTACTATGTTTTCACGATTAATTTAAGTTTTTATAGGTATTACCCTTCAGACAAAAGCTTTACGTACCCAGGTGATATATCTTGATCAATATAAGCCATACCCAGCTTATTTAGATATTCATTACGATCAGCTTTCATTAGGTTTATATCTAACGCGCCCGCCTCATTATCTTGATAAAGTGCAGCCAAAAACGCCATATAATGCTCTCCCTCCTTTACCATCAAAAGACTTGCAGCGCCAACATCCGGCCTAACTTTAGAAAGCAGATCACCTGGCAGCTTAACTTCGTAAACAACTGGCGACTCATCACCCTCGACTCGCACACTACGACTTCTAACCGCCTGCTGAGCCCAATAAAACGCAAGCTCCTTACTCTGTGTTAGGAATACCGGATCATGTGTCTCGGTGTAGTTATTACCAATCGTTGCCATAGTCTTCTTAGCAGCCTGATTCATAACCTTATCACCCGAACGCTTAAGCCCCGCACCATTAATAGAGGTAACCAGCGCAGACGAAGTACCGTGGTACCACACATCGCCGCTCGCGAAGCCATCTTTGCCGAGAAGGTCTTTAGCATCTTGCAGATAGGAAGGAGTGTCAATCATGATAAGTTGCCCTTTTTATAGGGTGCGCGGTGCGCACCAAAATACGTAGTGATGCGCATTGCGCACCCTATAAACTATAGTCTAAAGATTAAAAGGGGTTAGACTCACTGACTCTGCCCTCTTTTAATCTCCACAAAAAAGGCGACTCTAGAGTCGCCTTTTTCTAAACACATTAAGCATCTTTCAATAATACATTATCAAAAAAGCTTAACTAGCCAGTCTCAGATTAAGAGAACTGGTTAGAAGTGTTCTTAGCACCGCCTGCCTTAAGAGCACGCTCACCAGCAAAGTATTCTTTGTGGTCGTCACCGATGTCAGAACCTGACATGTTTTGGTGCTTAACACATGCGATGCCTTGACGGATCTCTTTACGCTGAACGCCAGCAACGTAACCCAACATACCCATATCACCAAAGTAGTTCTGAGCCAAGTTATCAACAGACAATGCAGTCGTGTGATAAGTTGGTAGAGTAATCAAGTGGTGGAATACGTTCGCTTCACGAGCAGTATCCGCTTGGAATGTACGAGTACGTTCGTCAGCAACTGCAGACAACTCAGACTCATCGTATTCAGCAGACATCAGGTTGTTACGATCGTATGCAGATACGTCTTTACCTTCTTCTACCCATGTATCATAAGTTTGCTGACGGAAGTTCAAGGTCCAGTTGAAAGATGGAGAGTTGTTATAAACAAGCTTCGCATCTGGGTGTACTTTACGTACGTCGTCCATCATGCCTTTGATCTCGTGTACAGTTGGTACTGCAGTTTCGATCCAAAGCAAGTCAGCACCAGCATTAAGCGCACCGATACAATCGAATACACAACGCTCATGACCAGTACCTGAACGGAACTGGTATAGGCCAGAAGGAAGACGTTTAGGACGAACAAGCTTGCCGTCACGGCTGATTAGCACATCACCAGGAGCTGTTTCTTCTGGAGTAACTTCTTCAACATCTAGGTAAGAGTTGTAGATATCACCAGAATCGCCCGGCTCGTTAACTACTGCGATTTCTTTAGTAAGACCAGCACCTTCAGAGTCAGTACGTGCAACGATGATACCGTTGTCAATACCTAGCTCAAGGAAAGCGTGACGCAATGCACGGATCTTAGCGTGGAAGTCAGCGTGAGGAACAGTTACTTTACCATCCTGGTGACCACATTGCTTTTCATCAGCAACTTGGTTTTCGATCTGTAGTGCACAAGCACCCGCTTCGATCATCTGCTTAGCCATTAGGTAAGTCGCTTCAGCGTTACCAAAACCAGCATCGATATCAGCAATAATTGGCACAACGTGAGTTACGTGGTTGTCAATTTGATCTTGGATTTCAGCAGCTTTTGCTGAATCGCCAGCTTCGTTAGCAGCGTCTAGAGCACGGAAAAGACCGCCTAGTTCACGCGCATCAGCTTGACGTAGGAATGTGTATAGCTCTTCAACCAACGATGCAACAGCAGTTTTTTCGTGCATTGATTGGTCAGGAAGTGGACCGAAGTCTGAACGTAGTGCAGCAACCATCCAACCAGAAAGGTACAAGTAACGACGGTCAGTCTTGCCACCGAAGTGCTTCTTGATAGAGATCATCTTCTGTTGGCCGACAAAACCGTGCCAGCAACCTAGAGACTGCGTGTACTTAGTTTTATCTTTATCAAATTCAGCCATGTCAGCGTTCATGATATCAGCAGTGTATTGCGCGATATCAAGACCAGTCTTGAATTTGTTTTGAGCGCGCATGCGTGCAATTGACTCAGGGTTGATTGCAGCCCAGCTATCACCTTTTGCTTCTACAACAGATGCTACTGCTTTGATCTCGTCTTGGTATTGTGACATTTTACGTATCCCTTATGTTTAGGAATGAAACCCCCTTCCTTTATATGCGACAACTCAACTGCAAATAACTTAGAAAGAAGCGTGATTTGAATTTCGAGCAGAATTCTAATTAAATGACAGGAATAAATGAAATATATAGTTTATATATCCGGTATACATGAAACTTATAAACCCAAGCATACCGCATTGATAAATAGTTTTTAACTCCAATCTATCAACAGGTTATAGAGATGCTCTAGATTTTACTTAAATTATGAGCAAAGTATGAGCGAAACAAAAAGCTACGCTTTTTGACAAAATGCAATAGACAAATACAGCTATTTATATGACAAAACTCTCAGATCTGAGTACAACTCAATCAAGCAGCATGACTTTCAAGCTTCTTACCAGCCTGAATATCTTCGTCAAAGTTAACCGTTTTTATATTAGGTAACGCCGCAACTTTACGCATTATCCCAACACCCTCTGTATCAAAGTTTGCAATCATTTCTTCGCTAACTTTAATCGGCTCACCCACACACAGACCAATATTTGCCGGTTTAAGGCGCCAACTATTGCCTATATCAGAGCCACCCACGAGACTAATAGGTAAAACCACATCATCAGGCCTAAAATAGGCTTGCACGAACCGAGGGCTGACATACTTCATTGTGACACTTCCGTCCTTGGCAACATATGAACGAGAGCCTTCAGGGAATATCAAAAACGGCTCATACATAATGGATTTGAATAACTCGTAATCCTCACGATCCAATTCATCCAAAGCACAAGTTTGCCTAACGTCTGCCAAGTATTGGGCCAGATCATGTTTTTCAACCCGCATGAGCTGAGCAGAGATCTGAGAAAACCGGGCGCGATCTGATCGAATAAACTTATTCATAAAGTCGCTATAACTCATTTGCTCGATTAGATGAAGCCCGGAATTTGGCATTTTGATCAGCAGCTGTGACCGTCTTGCTGTTTTGAGCAAAGCATCAGCTAAGCTCTTCTCTTTAACTTCCGTCGTTTTCTGTGATGGTAAAGTCAGGAACAAGTTTCCGACATTACTTGCACCGTTCTTTAGAACCATATTTGAAAACATTCTCGGACCAACGACTGTATTGCAATTTGCTGTGAGATTATCAAAACCAAGCCGCCTCAATATACTCCTTACCAGATACGGCCCAATATAACCTTCGTGATTACCAACAATAAAAACCCTTCGCCCTGACGCCTTAAGCACTGAAGCCTGATACAAGGTTCGAACCACCTCTGACGAACCCACTACATGCTTGCTATCATGCTTCGTTGAAACCCGCTCTCCTTTACTCCCGACCAATATCAAGTCGGCAATATTTCGGTTTTCAAGAAAAACAAAGAACTTGTGCCACAGGGCAGTATCAGGTAGAACCGGTGATATTGAGCGACTAAAGGTGAAAGGCATTGCGAGTATGCGCTCAATGCGAGATTTACTAAATTCCTTAAAGAAAGAATGCTGTAGCAGCTGTAATTTGCGCTCGTTGAATTTACGGGCGATGTCGGGAAAGTGCTTCTTTATATCCAAGCCGTCACGCTTGGCACGCGCAACAACCTCGTCCATTAGCTGAACAGCACGAATATTATGAGGTGCCTTTTTCAAAGAGTACATCTTGGCGCGAAAGAAATCGACAATACCTCGCAGCTTCACGGCGTTAAAGATAGACAATAGCAAGCCCTTTACCGCTTCTGGAGCAGGAACCTTCAAAACCAACTTAACAATGGCATCTTTCAGGCGATCAACCAGTCCAGCCAGACTAGCAACAAAAGCCAGTAACAGGTTAGTCACCCTATATACAAAGTTGTTTTGATAAATTGAGGCCAAGGACTTTTCGAGACGCTCTTTGTTCTCGTGCATAAATTTCAGCACATCTCCTTGCGCAATTTTATCTTTTTCTTGCTGCCACCATTGTATTAGAGCGTGTACACGCTTTTGCTTTCGATTATTCGAATCAAGCGGATCATCCTGTACATCTTTATCAGGCTGGCTCATAAATTCTTCTCTTACTCTAATAACTAACCAAGGAAACGCTTAGAGTAACAATATTAATCTGTGCTAGCCACTTACCGAAGCTAGTTCAACGCGCAGCTTATTGCCAAGCATAGTAATAGAGGTATACACTCACCCTTTCAAAATTGAACATATATAAACCTCTGGGTACCTATATGCCACAAGCGCAAACAGTTGATACGCTAATCCATGCTCGTTATATCATCCCTGTTCGACCACGAAACACCTGTTATGAGCATTACAGCCTTGCCATTAGAGATGACGAAATCGTAGACATACTTGCAAGCGCTAAAGCCCAAACCAAATATCAAGCTAAAAACACATATGAACTGAACGAGCACGCCATAATGCCCGGGCTCGTTAACGCTCACGGCCATAGTGCAATGACGCTGTTTCGTGGTCTCGCTGACGACCTGCCGCTTATGGAATGGCTCAACGACCATATTTGGCCTGCCGAGGGAAAATGGGTATCTGAGGCTTTTGTCCGTGACGGAACCGAACTGGCGATAGCAGAAATGCTGAGAGGCGGAACCACCTGCTTTAGCGACATGTACTTCTTCCCTAACATATCCGCCCAAGTCGCCGAGCAGTACGGCATACGCGCCCATCTATGCTGCCCAATATTAGATTTCCCTACCGTTTGGGGCAGCGGACCTGAAGAATATATCGAAAAAGCCTTAAGCCTTGCCATAGATTACGCTGACAGTGATCTCGTCGAGATCGGCTTCGGACCTCACGCACCCTATACCGTTTCAGACTCGCCTTTGGAAAACATCAGAGATCTGGCAATTGAGCATGATATACCAGTTCAAATCCATCTTCATGAAACAGCATTTGAAGTAGAGGAAGCTGTAAAGCAAAACAATAAGCGCCCCATACAAAGGCTCGTCGACTTAGGGTTAATTTCAGATAAGTTCGCCCTGCAATGCGTACACATGACAGAACTAAACGAACAAGATATTGAATCCTTAGCCAGCAACAAAGTACATGTAATACACTGCCCCGAATCGAACCTTAAACTTGCAAGCGGCTTTTGCCCTAGCGCCCAGCTAATATCAGAAAGCGTTAATGTTGCCCTGGGTACCGATGGTGCGGCCAGTAACAATGACCTCGATATGTTTGGCGAAATGCGTACCGCCGCCCTGCTTGCAAAGGCAGTCGCAAAAGACGCAAGCGCGATCGATGCAGCCAGTGCAATCGAGATGGCAACCATCAATGGCGCTGCAGCCTTAGGCATCGAAGAAATTACTGGTTCACTAGAGATAGGCAAAGCAGCAGATTTGATTGCCATCAAAATGGATGCATTAAATAGCCAACCGAGCTTTGATCCAATCTCAGATATTGTATACTCAGTCGCGTCCAACCAAGTAAGCCATAACTGGGTAAACGGAAAACTCCTTCTTGAAGAAGGCGAACTAAAATATATGGACACGCAGGAAATTATTGTTAAAGCCAAGAGCTGGGCAGCTAAAATTCGCTCGTCGACAGAAAGCTGACAATAAACGCCTTCTAGAAATATTTATAACACACGAATAGAGAAACATGAGCCAAACAGCCGCAAAAAACGTCGATCCAAATGAAATCGCTAAATTCGAAGCACTGGCTAGTCGCTGGTGGGACAAATCAAGCGAGTTTAAGCCGCTTCACGACATCAACCCGCTTCGTCTTAACTATATTGATGAACGCGCTCACCTTCCCGGCAAAAAAGTTGTAGACGTCGGCTGTGGCGGTGGGATCCTCTCTGAAGGGCTATGTCAGCGCGGTGCCTACGTAACGGGTATTGATATGGGTGAAGCCCCACTTTCTGTAGCAAGGCTACACGGTCTTGAATCAGGTGTTGAAGTTGACTATCGACAAATCACCGTAGAGTCCCTTGCTGACGAAGAAGCAGGCACCTATGACGTCGTCACCTGCCTGGAAATGCTTGAACACGTACCAGACCCTTCTTCAGTTATAGCGGCTTGTGCAAAGCTTCTGAAACCTGGCGGCGACCTATTCTTATCAACAATCAATCGTAACCCTAAAGCTTTTATGTTTGCCATTGTTGGCGCCGAACACCTACTAAAGATGCTACCGAAAGGCACGCACGAGTATAAGAAATTTATCAAGCCATCTGAGCTAACAAGTTACATCCGCAAGGCAAAACTGGACTTTCAAGATATTACCGGCATGGTCTACAACCCATTAATAAAAGAATACAAATTAGCGCGAGACGTCGATGTCAATTACCTGGTACATGCCACCAAGCCAATCGATTAGCTTATACCCCCTCATAAACGACATTCATAATGACAATTAGCGCTCTACTATTTGACCTGGACGGAACACTCGTTGATACAGCCAATGATTTTGTTCAGGTTCTCAATGAACAACTGATAAGTCACGGACGAAACCAGCTTCCAGCCGACACGATTCGTAATACTGTGTCCGATGGCGCAAGGGCTTTGGTAAAAATCGGCTTTGGCGGCGAACCCGGCACCGAGCCCTTTGAATCACTTAGACAAGAGTTATTGGAACGCTATGAATCGCTAGTAGGAAAGCATGCCAAGCTCTTTGACGGCATGGAAGAGGTTCTCACTCTTTGTGAAGACAAAGACATTCCCTGGGGAATTATCACCAACAAACCTCGCCTCTACACCGATCTATTATTACAGCGTATGGACCTAGACAAACGAAGCCGTGTGACACTCTGCCCCGATGATGTCCGCAAATCCAAGCCTGACCCAGAATCCCTTCTTTTAGCAGCAAAGCAACTTGGCCTTGCGCCCGGTAATATCGTCTACGCTGGCGATCACGAAAGAGACATTCAAGCAGGTCAAGCTGCTGAAATGATTACAGTAAGTGCGCTATACGGCTATATTAAGTGTCACAAATCGGCCAAAAAATGGCCAGCCGATTACCAAATTCAACACCCATCTGAACTAATTTCACTTTTTCTTACATAAGCCACACAAAAACTGCAGTACTTTTCCTGAAATCATCTATGCTTAAAGCATATATCGCATTGTTTTTAGGAGAAAGCATGGCTGTCAACACAGCGCTGGTCGTCGATGATTCAAAATCCGCACGGATAATGCTCAGTCGACTTGTTCAAAAGAACGGCCTCGAAGTTAATATGGTGGAATCAGGCGAAGAAGCTTTAAGCTATTTAGAAAGCTCACCATTGCCCGATCTTATATTCATGGATCATATGATGCCCGGAATGGACGGCTTGGCTACCACTCGAGAGATCAGTCAAAACCCCAAAACAGCGCATATCCCTATCCTTATGTACACCTCTAAGGAAGGGCCAGAGTATGAAGCAGAAATGCTATCTTCCGGTGCCTACGCCATGCTAGGCAAGCCCGCAAAGCCAGATAGATTAGCTGAACTTATCGAAGAACTTAACAGTCGCCCTGCTCCTGATATTGCGGCCGATTCAGCCGAGCCAGAAGAACTCAGCGCAGTCACTCTCGATACAGGTGATCTACCTGAATTAAGTAGTACTGAAAGCGAACCATTAGAACAAGAACCTATTGCGACCAGCTCCCCAGAGGAAGAGGAAGAAGAAATGAGCCAGGAACTAATCGAAAAAGTATCATCCAAACTAATCGCCAGAGCGATCGAAGATGCGCTACAACCAATCAGCGGCTCGCTGCATCGTCTTGAAACAAATATTCACGAGAATCAGAGTGAAATACGTAAACTTAGCGCAAGGCAAGATCAGAACGTCAACCATGTTTCACAGTCAGTACTCGACGCCAGCCTTAAGCAAACCGGTGTTCAGTTCCAAAACCAGATCACTGCAGAGATCAAAGCAGTTAGAGACCTGATTGAAAGTCGTGCCGATCTTTCCCCTGCTGCACTACAGCAAATAAAAGATATAGCAACCCAGACTGGCGCCGAAGCAGGAACCGCTATGGGTGAAAAAGCCGCGAGCAGTGCTGCCGAGGCCGTCGCAGCGAAAGTAAGTGCCGCACAGGCACAAATCCAAGTTCAGCAAGATATGCAGCCTTATGTTCAGCAAGCCAAGAAGGCGAATATGATTGCAGTGGTATCACTTGTCGTTGCCATTGGAGCCATCGCAAGCAACTTCCTACAGTTCTAGAAGACTAAAAGCACTTATCGAATCCCTCTTAATGCGCGCCAGCTCTTTAAAAGGGATTTTTTATTTGCGCAAACGCTAAGCCCCCGCTCGAATCAAGCCCCCCAAACCAGCACTCTCGAGCTCATCCTCAAGCATCTCACGTATACAGCTTTCATTTTCGAGATTCAGCGCTTTTGTTAGAAGCTGCCTGGCTTTCTTATGCGAAAACGAACGAATTACCCACTTAACCTTGGGAATATTAAAGGCACTCATACTTAGTGTATTGATCCCCATTCCAAGTAGTAAAATAACCGCTACAGGGTCAGAGGCCATTTCACCACACAAAGACACCTTAAGTCGACGGGATTGAGCAGTACATACAATATGATTAATACTTGCCAATACCGCCGGGTTTAGAAAGTTATATAAGTCAGAGACCTTCGGATTATTCCTATCCACTGCAAGTAGGTACTGCGTTAGATCATTAGAACCAATAGATATAAAGTCAATTCGCTTTGATAGGTGTGGCAGGGCCATCATTGCTGCTGGCACCTCTACCATTATACCCACGCTTGGCTTTGCAACTTTAAGCCCCATTGCAAGTAGCTGAGCCACTGCTTGGTCAAGCAACTCTCTGAACGCATCCACTTCTTCTACACGGCTAACCATCGGCAACATAATTTTCATATTGCCAATCCCAAGGTTTGCACGAAGTAACGCTCGAATCTGAGCCAGAAAAATACTACTATTATCAAGTGTAAAACGTATACCACGCCAACCCAGATAAGGGTTATCTTCCTCAAAGCTGAAGTACGGCAAAGCTTTATCACCACCTATATCAAGGGTGCGCATGTAAACAGAGCGCGGCGCATAAGCCTCTAAAATTTTCCGATAAACAGCAGTTTGCTCATCTTCGGTTGGAAATGTTTCATGCAGCATAAAAGGAATTTCAGAACGGTATAAGCCTACTCCTTCTGCGCCTCTCTCTAGCCCTGGAGATAAATCGGCAAGCAAACCTGTATTCGCATAAAGATTGATACGATAACCATCACTGGTCTCGGCGGGCTTATCCTTAAGCTTATCAAGCCCTGACATCAATCGGTTTTCTTGTGCTGCCAGCCTTTGATATTCCCGCTGCATTTGAGGCGAGGCATTAAAAATGACCTGCGCTCTATAACCATCCATGACAGCAACACTACCCTCAACCTTTGACCAATTAAGATCACCGACACCCATGATTGCGGTAATGCCGAGAGCACTGGCCAGAACGGCCGCATGAGATAAAACCGAGCCATCCACGCATACCAAGCCAACCAAATTTTGATTCGCATATTCAGCAATATCGGCGATGCTTAAATTCTTTGAAAGCAGAATAAAGGGTTCATTTGGCAGCTGGACATTAAAGTCATGCGCATTAATGCTGGCATAGATACGCAAACCCAAATGACGGATATCTTCTGATCGAGCACGTAAGTATGGATCATCCATCGACTCAAACTGCTTGGCATGGCGGTCAATAACGAGCTTCAAAGCGTAAGAAGCACAATAGCCCTCTTGGATTAGCGTCTCTGTATCGACAACGATGGCATCATTCTCAAGCAACATCAGGTATACACCAAACAAAGCCTGAACCTCTTGAGTTAAAGATGAAGCCAGCTTGTCTTCACCTGCTTCGATCTCGAGCTTGACAGATGCAATCGCGTCACGAAAAGACCTGATCTCTGAGTCAATATCAGTCACGCTCTCTTCTTCAACGCAAGCTAAATCTTTAAAGGGTGCAATAACCTTAACGAGCCCAATCGAAATGCCAGGTGCCCCCTTTACCCCGCTGACTTTTATTTGATCACTAACATCCTTGTTAACAATCGCAGCCAAACTCTCCTGCTTAAGTACTGAGGATAAAGGCCCTGCCAGTTGAGCTGCTATCGTAATTAGAAAAGCTTCTTCCTCAGCAGAAAAAAGCCGTTTATCTTTACACTGAATAACCAGTACGCCAATGAGGCGACGAAAACTAATAATTGGCACACCCAAAAAGCCGGAAAAATGCTCTTCTCCCGTTTCCGGAAAGTATCTGTAGTAACGATTCTGAGAACCATCCTCTAGATTTAAAAGCGTCTGGTTCTCACAAATATAGCCAACCAGGCCCTCACCTGTTTTCATACGAACGGAGCCAATCGCGTTATTCGAAAGGCCTTCTGAAGCAACAAGAACCCAATCTTTCTGTATCTCATCTTGAAGGTAGATACTACAAACGTCCGAGCCGGTTACATCTTTGACTCTGGCAACAATCAGGTTCAGCAATTCGTCTGCTGACTCAAGTTCCTCAGCTTCTGTAAAAATTCGTCGGAGAGCTTGTAAGGGTTCCATAGATACTTCCTATAAAAACATCGTAAACGACAACATACCAAACCTTTACTTTACACCATATAGTTTTTCTAAGTCGAAAAAAATAATAAAAACATTGCCTTACAGAAGAAAAATCAAACCACTAAGAGCATAATTAGGCAACACACCAAAAGACGGTGCGAGCTCGCTATACAGGTGTAAATGAATCTAATCAACGTCATAACCCTATATTCGAGGGCGGTTTAACTAACAACATAAGTACGATCATGACGATTTTATTAGACGAGCCTTAAATCGATAACGCTTAAAAAGCAGGCAAGAGGTGATCAGCAGAAAATGTAACGACACAGAGCCCAGTTCGAGGCACTATATGGGTGGTGCTGGCATAATTGGTTATGTGACTAGAGGCTATACCGCAACAGAGTCTGATAACAAATCACACGAATTAAATACGCGCTCAGATAACCCATATTTTTTAGCCTGCTCTCGCCATGGTTTAATGTGCGGCGCACTTAGGTGATCATTTAAGCTCTCACGATTCGGCCACAACTCTGAAAAACGAATTAAGCCCTTATCGAATGGATCTTCCGCAACATCGTACGCAATGCATCCATCATTTTCGTGAGTGCTACGAACTAAAGCATTTAAGTGTGGTAATACTTTTTCGGTATTATCTGGAGGAAACCTTAATGATCCAAATACTGCTACTTTTGCTTTCATTGAACTTCCTTATTCATTCGTTTAATTTTAAAGAGGAGATGGGCCTCTTAATACTTTAATTAACTTTCCAGTTGTACTCTCAAAGTTATGACCACAATTAGAGCAAATGGTATTAGCTTTGTTTCTATGATTCGTAAAGATACGACTAACTAATAACCCGATTAGAATTAAAACAACTAATACAACAACAATGCTCAAAGTTCTTTACTCAATTGCCGACTTCCCTTATTGCATTTAGACATAATGACTCCCCACTAAAGAGTGCTGACCTCCAATTCGTGGGTTAGCAAAGGCCGAGCCATATTATAGTTGTTACGCTATAAATTAGAGGCCAGCACCATGCAAAAAGATAACATACTATTTATTGGTTTAGATACTCACAAAGAACAAACTCAAGTCGCTTATACCCTTGATTACCGTACCTCAGAAGTTATCGACCTAGGCCGCATTCAGTCCACCAAAGCAGGCTTTGTAAAACTTGCTCGACAATTACAATCGAAATACCCGCATGCGACACTTCACTTTGTCTATGAAGCAGGCCCTTGTGGTTATTGGATTTATCGACTTCTCACCAGCCTTGGTCACTGCTGTTTCTTAGTCGCGCCATCTCTCATCCCCAAGAAACCTGGTGAGCGAGTGAAGACAGATAAACGAGACGCTCAGAAACTCGCTCGACTACTGAAGAACAATGACCTTGACCCAATCTACGTACCTGAACCCGAAGATGAAGCGGTGCGTGACTTATCTCGCGCACGAGAAGCAGCCATGCGAGATTTAAACGATGCGAAGCATCAACTTAAATCGATGCTGCTTAGGAATAATATACGTTATACAGGTACCGCTAACTGGTCGTTAAAACATATGCGATGGCTAACCGAAATGGTGCTTCCGCACCCTTGCCAGCAAATCGTTTTACAAGAAATGATTCAGACTATTGATGAGCGCACTAAGCGATTAAAACGACTCGACAACGAGCTCACTCATCAAGTTAAGAAGTGGCGCTACTATCCTGTCGTTAAAGCAATACAAGCGATGCGTGGAATACGCCTCCTCATCGCAACAGGCGTAGTGTGTGAGCTTGGTGATCTAAGCCGATTTGATACGCCTAGAAAGCTAATGAGCTATGTCGGGCTCACCCCGAGTGAGCATTCTAGTCGCGATAAACGAAAACTTGGCAGCATTACAAAGTGCGGTAATGGACGCGTCAGAAACTGTTGATTGAGGGAGCGCACAGCTATCGGTATAGCGCACGAATATCCAAAGAAATGCAGGTAAGACAGGAAGGTCTACCTAAGGAGATTATCGATCAAGCATGGCAAGCGCAACTAAGGCTGTGAAAACGATATCAGAGGCTTATGAAGCGCGGTCAAAATTACAATGTGGTCGTGACCGCAATAGCCCGTGAAATGATTGCCTTTATCTGGTCGATATCACGAGAAGTCATTTGACTTAAGGTCGACCCAAAAACACGTTTATCAAGAGTACCAGCTTAATGAGTTTAGCGTTAGCGCATTGGGTCAAGCAACGAGTGTGGTGTAATCACCGACGGCGTTAGGTAGGCAATGTAGCTTCATCGCATTGATCCACGAGCATAGACTGAAGACAGACACCACGACGTAAAAAGTAAGGTCGGATAGGTTCTTTAAAAAAAGAGCAACCCACGAATACCAGCATGATAACCGTCGAAATTATCTGCTTCATCTGATGCGCTAATGCTTCTTAAACAAAAGAAGTTGACTAAAAAAGAAAAAACTCTGGCCGTGCTATCGGCAGGAATTTGTGCAGTTTGCTTGACGTGGGGAGTCATACCAACGCCCGGCTAAACGGCGTAGTAACTGTGGCGACTTTTTTGGAACAAAAAAGGTGCGACTGTTACGGAGTCCGTTTGAGCCGTTGGTTATAACTTTATTTATTTGTAGCAATATGCCACAATTAATGCAGATTGTTACAGGAGCATTAACTATGGCAACTAATAGCGTAAGATTAGACCAAGATCTTATTGAAAAAGCCACCATTATGGCTAAGGCTTACAATAGGACGCCACCAAAGCAGATTGAACATTGGGCAAAAATTGGTGAAATGATGGAAGATAACCCTGATTTGCCATATGAGTTTGTAAAGCAAGCCATTATTGCCCAAGCAGAAAAAGAAGCAGGTAAGTTGGAGCGCTACGACTTTGGCTAAAGTTGAGAATATTTTACAAACGCCAACTTTTAAAAAAGCAGTAAAGAAATTAAAACCTAACCAGAAGAAAGACTTGGATAATGCTGTAAAAGAGCTTGTTAAAGACCCACTTTTAGGTGAGCAGAAACGAGGTGATCTTGCGTTTCTTAGAGTTTATAAATTTAAGATGATTAAGCAACTTACGTTACTTGGCTATAGCTATGACGAAGGTGTACTTACCCTTGAGTTGATGGCATTAGGTTCACACGAAAACTTCTACAGGGATATCAAACGTACCTTTTAGTTTGGTGTGCCCCACGAAAAGTGGACAGTTATAACTACGCAACTAACGCAGTTCGATTTTCAAATTCAACAGGACTTATATTCCCTATAGCTGAGTGTCTTCTCTTTCGATTATAAAAGACTTCAATGTAGGTAAATATACCTGTTCTTGCTTCATCCATCGACTGGTAATTCTTTGCATAAATCAATTCAACTTTTAGTCGACTAAAGAAAGATTCCATCGGTGCATTATCCCAACAGTTTCCTTTACGACTCATACTCTGCTTAAGCTGACTATTCGCGACAAAGTCGACATAACCTTGTGCGCGATACTGAACACCGCGATCAGAGTGTAATATAAGGCCAGGTTTAGGTTTTCTTCTTGCGAGAGCAACACTTAGCGCTTTTGTCACGAGCGCCTCAGTCATCGTTTCATCAAGCGCCCAACCAACAATGCAACGTGAATATAAATCCATCACAGTAGCCAGATAAAGCCATTTATCCTTAACCCAGATATAAGTGATATCTGTCGTCCACTTTTCATTTGGATGTTTAGCGTTAAAGTCACGCCATAGAATATTTTCAGACACGTTTACCATCGTAAGGCTATGGCGGCTGTATTTAAAACCCTTACCGTTACGCGCCCTAATGCCTTGAGACTTCATAATGTTAGCAATGTAATTCTCTGAACAAGGGTAACCAAGATCGTTTAACTCTTTCGCTATTCTTCTCGATCCATAGCCAGCTTGCGTATTCCGGCGTATCTGATCATCAATTCTGGTATCTGATCACTGATTCTGGAAATCCAGAAAAAGTGATCGAATAAAACCAGAATCAATGGTCGAAAAGTTCCAGAAATGATGATCGGTTAAAACCAGAATGAGTGATCGGAATGGGCCAGAATCTGCAGCCAGCTTCAAAGTCTTCATAGGTATCCAACACTTTAGCTGTCATTAGTTGTCGACGTTTATCGCGGTCACAGATAGAACCCTTGCACCAATTAGCGTAACCAGTGCGTGAGACACGCATAACCCGGCACATTAAAGCCTTGGAATGCTGCTCTTCATACTCTTTGATAATGGCGTACTTCACTCTTGGTTTCTGGCGAAGTACGCCGCAGCCTTTTTTAGGAAATCCATTTCTTCTTGAAGCTGTTTATTCTCTCGCCTTAAACGACGAAGTTCTTCACTCTCATTTTTTGAGTAATCGACGCCATTAACAGAGTTGAATTGTTTATCAGATAAGCGCATAAATTGACGCTTCCAGTTCGCGATTTGTTGGGAGCTAATTCCAAGTTCTTTAGCAACTTGAGCTTGAGTGACGCCCGGTTTTTCGCAGCGTTTCACTGCTTCTTTTCGGAATTCTTCAGAGTAAGCTTGAGTTTTTTTACGTGCCATGAGCACCTCCACATAAGGTCTATATAACTATAGTAGGGTGTACA
>NZ_LWEY01001479.1:0-1179 GCF_001634935.1 Oleiphilus sp. HI0043
CCCAGGCATAGTTCACACACGGAGGCAAAGTTGGCTTGCTCTAACAAGTTAATCGAAAGTGTCGTTTCGCCTATTTTAAGACCATCCTCAGCCCACTGTACGGCATCAGAAAAAATGCCCCAGCGCTGTAGATAAATAAAGTCAGAATGAGTCAGCTGATGAGAAATAATCGACTCATTTAACAAGCACTCAAGTGTAGATGGTGAAACTGTTTCACCAATTTTCCCCTCATTAATCAAGCGCTGTAAATCAAGATCATCATAGACCTTACGCTTTACAATTCCGCTCTTGATTAGGTGCATGAAGCCGTTAACAAACATTTCACTGGAACCATACAAGCCTTTATCGAAGGCATCCACGCCACCATATTCGGAGATAAGTTTTTTATCGATATTCAGAGAGTCGACGACATGTTTATAGACGTCGTTATCGGTCTGGCGCAATTTGCATGCATAAACGATGGCATCACCTAATGAACCGATACCAATCTGCAATGTACCGCCATCTTTAATTAGAGTACTGGCATATAAGCCTGCCATATAGTCAGGGTTAGGAACCGACATATTTGGTGGCGCAAACAAACGAGTCTGATAGGCAGGACTATGAACCTGGAAGTCAAAATAATCATTCTCGACCATTGCACGGTTATACATAAACGGTAAATCGTCATGAACCTGAGCAATAGTGACGATCTTTTTCCCCTTCGCCCTCTCTTCTTCAATCAGAGGCATAATATCCAGGGTAACATCGGTATTACAGCTTAAGCTCAACTGTGGTCGGCCATCTATTTCTTTTTTAGCGACAATTTGTGCCAGCACATTGACGCCATTAATCATTAAGTCGCGCGATACAAAGGTATAGTTACTCGATACATAGTTTCGCTGCGCACTGGCAACGCTCTTCATAGCACCCGCTTTAAAGTAAAACTCCGAGACTTCGACATTCGGCGGCAAGGTGTTAGTCCTGACTGCCTTGGCATACTCTAACTCTTCGTAATCACCAAATAAGCGCTCGACAAATGGCACTAGAAACTTGGCTTCCATTTCACTTTTTGGTCTTGGCTTTTCTAGCGATAAAGCTGTAATGATCCGCAGATTAATACTCGGATCCTGCTGCGCCTTTCTGTAAAAAGCATTCGCCAACTGATTTGGTTTTCCCAAACCTAGAGGTAAACCCAAA
>NZ_LWEY01001480.1:0-909 GCF_001634935.1 Oleiphilus sp. HI0043
AAAGAATTTTGATCAAGCAACGATCGCGAGAACGGAAAAAAGAAAAAGAGTTCAGGAGCAGAAAAGCATAAGAAACTCTAGAATGGCTCAAGCGCGAGGTGAGGCCAATGCCTTGCATCAATCTGCCAAAGCGACAATCGAAGAAGAAATACAGAAAGCCGAAGGTGCCAGTGCCAGCTTTATTAGTAATCTGAACGAATACCGCAAGAACCCAGACTGGGTGATGCAGCAATCTCGCTTAATAACGCTTAAGTCTCTATTAAGTGAATCTCGACTAATTGTGGTGCCCGCGTTATAGCGCTATAACGCAAGTGGCGCGGTGCGTTTTTATGTGGTTTTTCTGCTCTATATTGATGAAACCGTATTTTTTAATTCACATAAATGTCACTAAACTTTCACTTCCGCTCTGCAAACTTTCGCATGCAAAAAACATCTATTCTAAGATTTTTTATTTGAGGAAGAGTTACGATGAGTGTGAGTTCTAAGTTTACAAAAAGACCTTTAGTGTCGGCCATTTTTCTTGCAACCTTAGCGCTAGCAGGCTGTGAAGATGGTGATGATGGTGAGGCGGGTGCTGCAGGTGCAGCTGGTGTAGCAGGTGTTGATGGAACGAATGGTACTGATGGTACTAACGGTACAGATGGCGCTGATGGTGCAGACGGTAGCGATGGTATTTCTAACTATATTCCTATGGGGCTAAAGCGCTATGCAACAGCGCCAGTTGGTGCAGAATTCACCGGTATGTTCTTAAATACTGATGGCACATTATTCTTAAACGTACAGCACCCAAGTTCTTCAAATACAACTGCTGACGCAGACGGCAAGATTTTTGACAAGGGCTCTGTAGGTGTTGTTGTTGGTGAAGACTTCAATAACTTCCCGGCTAACTTTGCTGCCTTGGATGCGCCA
>NZ_LWEY01001481.1:0-1207 GCF_001634935.1 Oleiphilus sp. HI0043
GGTGGTCAACATTAAGATTGGAGTAAACTTATAATCCGGTAAGGTTCTGAGGTTCTTAACTAACTCAATACCATCCATTACAGGCATATTCACATCGGATAAAACCAGATCAACAGCAGTAGTTTTTGCTTTATCTAGTGCTTGCTGTCCATCTGCAGCTTCTATCACATCAAAGCCAGCACCTTTAAGAGTGAATGAAACCATTTGTCTCATTGAGGCAGAATCATCTACCGCCAATATTGTTGCCATCTACGTTCTCCCGTATGCGACGATTAAGCAATTTCCCTAAGAAATCAAAATTCAAAAACATTTAGTTAAGATTTAGCATTTGTTCCAAGCCCGCTAACTTAGCAGCCGCTTGCAACTCTTCGGACACGCTTCCCCAAGAAACTTCAGCCTCAGCAGTACGCATTGAAGTAAAAAAGGAAGCAAATAATTGCAAGGCTGCAGTATCCACTCTCGATACTTCTCCCGCACTGATAACGGTTGGAGATGCTAATTTAAGAATCTCTTCCATCTCATGATGTAGCGACTCAACCTTAGCGATATTCACAACACCTTCTAACTCAATTGCTGCTTCACTCATAATCAGCCTAAATCTCACCAAATAGTTATTTCTTCAACTAACTTTAGTAGCTATTTTCAGGAATACCACAAATCATAAACTGATTTTTTATCCCTAGATCGGCAATGAGAGGCTATAGAAAGGATTGATCATCAATGAAGCTTATTATTAAGCCAAGCCTTTGATGCAGCGATCTATTTTCGGCGAAACATCCTGGCTTGAAGAGCGTCTTCCAACTGCTTTTGCTCACGCTTGTCGGCAAGTGCGTTTTCCTCATCCTTGTAGCGCTGAATAAGGTCTGCCAAGCCTTTGGTTTTTTGGTGCAAAGCTGACCACTTTTCTTTGGTAATATTGAACGCTTTTTGTCCCTGATCAACAACAAGCTGTTGTTGCTGGATTGCGACATCAATTTGATTAACAAAGTGCAAGCTTGACTGCAATTGAGTAACGCTCTGGACGCTACCAAGGCCTCGCTTCATATCAGCAAGGTATTGATTATGATATTGTTTGAGATTATCCATTTGCGCAGTCTGATCGTCCAAATAGCGCTTTGCAGCTGTCATCTGCTCCAAAGCCGCTTGCTCGTTTCGCTCTGCCTGATCAAGAACTACCTTCAAACGCTGCGACTTCTTCATAGACAAC
>NZ_LWEY01001482.1:0-970 GCF_001634935.1 Oleiphilus sp. HI0043
GGGGCAGAATATCGTTCACCGGTTACGCACCCAAGTGTTTGACCGGTATTTGAAACTGCCCAGTTACTACTTTGACTCAAACGCATCGGGACATTTGATTTCTCGAATTACCTTCAACGTTCAACAAGTCTCTTCAGCTGCAACTGATGCAATAACGGTGATNGTACGGGAGGGCTTGACTGTGATCGGCCTTTTTATTGTGATGATCAATGCTAACTGGAAATTGACCTTAATCTTTTTGGCAATTGGTCCAATGATTGGTGCCTTAGTAAGTTATGTGAGTAAGCGCTTTCGTAAGTTAAGTAAACGTATTATGGCATCAGTGGGTGATGTCACGCATGTAACCTCGGAGGTCGTATCGGGATACCGAGTGGTGCGCATATTTGGTGGGGAGAACTATGAGTCAAACCGCTTTAATCAGGCTAGTGAATATAACTTAAAGCAAGCTTTGAAGCTTGAAATGACTAAAGCTATCAGTACACCGGTTATTCAGTCTCTAGTCGCATTAGCGATCGCGGTTTTGGTTTGGTTAGCGCTCGCTCCAGATGTCCGTGGCGATATGACTGCCGGGAGCTTCGTGGTGATCATTGCCGCGGCAGCGACCATGGCAAAACCTATTCGTCAGTTAACTCAGGTAAATGAAAAGATTCAGCGAGGCTTGGCTGCCGCTAAGGACTTGTTTGCAGTGATTGATGCCGAACCTGAGAAAGATCAAGGAAGCTTCGAAAGTGCCAGAGTACAAGGTGCGATTGAGATTAGTGATCTTAACTTCGCTTACGAAGGAAGTAATAAAGCGATCCTGAAGAATATTGATTTATCGATCAAGCCTGGTGAAACCGTTGCTTTGGTCGGCCGCTCCGGTAGTGGTAAGTCGACACTGGCGAACCTGATTCCACGCTTTTACGAAGCCCAATCTGGCAGCATTACCTTAGACGGTGTGCCAGTCGAAGACTATACCTTGCGTTCTCTT
>NZ_LWEY01001483.1:0-868 GCF_001634935.1 Oleiphilus sp. HI0043
AGGCGTTTGATTACAGATATTGCTCAGAAAGAGAGTGAATAATCGTTGGTGAAGCGCAAGGGTGGCGCAGACTTTTAGTGTAAAGTCTGTTCAATCTCTAGCTTAAGTCCGCTTTCGGGCAACTGCTCGCCATCCAGATAGGCTTGGCCATCTTTCATTTCAAGACGTCCATCGATAAACCACTTAACCGCAATGGGGTAAATGATGTGTTCCTTTTCAAGTACTCGGGTGGCAAGTGTTTCTTCAGTATCCTGATTTAAGACTGGTACAATAGCCTGGATGATATTCGGGCCGCTATCAAGCTCAGCGGTAACAAAGTGAACACTCACGCCGTGCTCTTTGTCTTTTGCTTCAAGCGCACGCTTATGAGTATGTAGGCCGGGATATTTAGGCAGAAGAGAGGGGTGAATGTTGAGCATTCTTCCTTCAAAACGGCGGACAAAATCATCGGTTAAGATACGCATAAAGCCCGCTAATACCACGAGATCCGGTTGATGCTTCTCAATCGTCTTAATCAGCTCTGCATCAAAAATCTCTCGTTGAGCGAATTTTTGATGTTCGATGACATGAGTATCAATCTCAGCTTTCTTAGCTCGCTCTAGGCCCTTAGCATGGGGCTTATTGGAAATAACAGCGCTGATCTTTCCAGGGATTTCTTCACGTTGATAGGCGTCGATTAAGGCTTGAAGGTTGCTGCCGCTACCCGATATCAAAACAACGACAACAGGATCTCGTCCTTCCATTACTAAGCGCCTAGTCCATTTAGTTGGACTTGCTCTTCGTCGGAAGATGTGTCGGCAATTTCACCAATTACCCAAGCACTTTCGCCTTCAGCTTCTAAAAGCTTGATGGCTGATTCTTCTGAACC
>NZ_LWEY01001484.1:0-947 GCF_001634935.1 Oleiphilus sp. HI0043
TAACGTCTACCCCGATTGTTATATAAGAATCTGCTGTTTGGATTTAATCCCTGGTATTGAGCGCTACCAATGACTGTTCCCCACTTTTTCTTAAGGCGATACTCAATCCAATCCTGGATTATTTCGCGACTTACTGGATTAGTAAGCCAAATAGTTCGTGGCTTAAGGCGCTTACAGATCTTGGCAGGAAGATGAATTTCTTTTCTTAATTCACCTGTAGAGTTTAAAAGAGATCCAGTTTCGATTAATGCGATTTCACTGACTCGCATAGCAGCATGAGAGAGAACCAGAGCGCAGCGCTTACCCTCTTTGTGAGTCATCAGATTTGCGACCGCAAGAGCGTGTCGAATTTCTTTCTTGGATAAAGCTTCAGCTTTACTCATGTCTGTATTTTCCCTTGTAGTACGAAGATACAGACAAAGCATTATCGGCCCTGTCTAAGAAGACTAACACACTAAGTTTATTGGCTTCCACGGAAAATCCCTACCCTGTGCGTATTCCGCTAAAACTGATCAGCCGTTGCGCTGAACGTGATCACTTGTTTCCCATCCATGCATCGTGAGTTGTCTTTTTACTTCAAGTGATCATCTTCAGTCAACGAAGTTAGTACTTTTCTCATCGATTCTCCTTTTAAGTTAAGTTTGTGAGCGTTATGCAGTAGCCGGTCTAATATGGCGTCAGCCAAGGTCGGATCGTCGATAAATTTATGCCACTTCGTCATCGGTAATTGGCTAGTCACTATGGTCGATTTACTGTTGTGGCGATCTTCCATAATTTCGAGTAGATCATTTTTTTGAGGCTGTGTTAAAGCCTCCAAGCCCCAGTCATCGATAATTAGAACATCAGCCTTGGCTATTTGGTTTAAGAGTCTTAGGTAGCTACCATCGCCGTGTGAGATGGTCAGCTGCTCGAACAACCGCGAGGCTCTGAAGTATCGTACTTGATAA
>NZ_LWEY01001485.1:0-1935 GCF_001634935.1 Oleiphilus sp. HI0043
TCAACCCCCGCTGCCAACAAGCCAACTGAGATAACAACATCGAAGGCAATAGGAACCGGAAAAAAAGCAGCGCACAAGGCCACCACAATTAGTATTATTAAGGTCCACGACCCATTTAAGTTATCTAGTGAAACAAATTCTGCTACAAGCGCAGCAAGCCCCCCAGCTAAAAGCATAAGAGGCAGCGCCCCTTTTAAGATAAACCCTAAATGCCCCAAATATGCTTTGGTAAATTCAAAGACAAACTGAAGCCCCCTAGTTTGTTGCGTAATTGCACAGGCATTTAGCGGGAGATCAATACCACTACCTTTAAACTTACCACCCTCGCCATGAAAACGAGCACTTAAAAAGGGAATTACCAGTAAGACAAAAAATACGATCAAGATGTACTTAATGGCAACTAGCTCTATGGGCAGCAAGCTTAGTGACATCGCAACCACGATAAAATTAAAGCTTGGCGAACTACTCAGCATCGATAAAGCGGTGGGAGTAGGAAGGCCTCCCCGGTATAAACCAAAAGCAATGGGCGTAGAACAGTTGGCGCAAACACCCAAAGGAGTTCCGAGCAAGGCACCAATAAACGCTTGTTTATAAGGATTTCGCCCATCTGCGACTTTAGGCAAGTTTATTGAAAGGAAAGATATTAAAGTCAGTACAGCTGCAGCAAATAGAAAACCAAAGGTCATTCCTTGCCAGTTGGTATATGCCCAGTTAAGCGAGCTATAGAGAATACGCTCTGCATGCCCTTGCTCAGCACTAAGCGGGTAAATGACATCAAAGGCGAGAGAACTAAGATGGTTGCGCTGGCCCATCTGAGCTTTTTCATCCAGCGCTGGAAGCCGCGACTGGGACAAGAACAACAATGAGATAAAGGCGAGCAGAATGAGAGAGCAAAGAAATCCCCTTTTATCGACTACCCGCATATTGTTCTCATTACCGTACATTCACCATCTAATTAAAGAGGCTACAGATCGAAAATCTTTCCAGGATTCATCAAGCCTTTTGGATCAAAGACACGCTTAACGCCTTTCATCATTTCGATCTCAACAGGCGAACGCGAATAACCCAGGTAATCTTTCTTGACCATTCCGACGCCGTGCTCTGCCGAGATACTACCATTGTATTTTGCGACAATATCAAAAACCCACTTATTTACCTGAATGCACTTCGAGAAGAACTCTTCATTGCTTAAATCTTCAGGCTTAAGAATATTCAAATGCAGATTGCCATCACCGATATGACCAAACCAGATAATTTCAAAATCCGGGTAATGCTCAGTCACCACTGAATTGATCTCATTTAGAAACTCAGGAACTTTAGAGACCACGACCGAAATATCGTTTTTGTACGGAGTACGCACAGAAATCGACTCTGAGATACCTTCACGCAAACGCCATAAGTTATTGAGCTGGGTTTCACTCTGGCTGATCACACCATCCAAAACCCACCCTTCTTCAACACAGGTTTCAAATAAAGCCATTGCGTCATCCATTACCTGGTCAGACGTCGATTCGAACTCCAACAATGCATAGAAAGGCGCTTCAGTTTCAAAGGGTGCAGGCACATCGTTGTGCGCTAAGACATGCCCCATCGCTTCGTGCGAGAAAAACTCATAGGCAGTCAAGTCCAGCTTTGCTTGGAATGCTTTCAAGACATCCATGGTGTTACCAATATCTGATAGACCCAGAACCAAAGCAGTCAGATTGTTCGGTTGACGCGTTAGTTTCATTGTTGCTTCAGTGATAAAACCAAGTGTTCCTTCAGCACCAATAAACAAGTGACGCAAATCATATCCGGTATTGTTTTTCAACAAGTCTCGGTTTAGTTCAAGAATTTCGCCAGCACCTGTTACCACGGTTAAACCCAAGACCCAATCACGGCTCATGCCGTATTTGATAACTTTAATACCGCCCGCATTAGTCGATAGGTTACCTC
>NZ_LWEY01001486.1:0-1188 GCF_001634935.1 Oleiphilus sp. HI0043
CTTGTCCTTAGTTGCTTGTGGAAGCGGTAGTAAGCTGAGTGATGATACTTACGATGGCTTGGTGACAATCGAAGGCCAGGTGAGCGTAAAGCCTGATACCAATGTAGATCTTGATGTTGAGCAAACATGCTCCACGCTTAGTGAGCAGAATAACTCTCTTTTTTCGGCCCAGCTGGTTAGTAACCCGATTACAATTGGAGGCTACATAAATGGCAAGTCTCAGGATCTTGGTTTTTGCTATCAGTTTGAGGAAGATCTTGATGATTATTACCGAGTTTCCTTGGTCGAAGGCCAGACTGTAAGTTTAAGTGTCTTTCCTGCTAACGAAGAGGAATTCAATATCAATGCCCTTGTTGAACTCAGGGCAGTAGATCAGTCTGGCGTCGTTGTGGCTGAACTATCTATATCAGAACCGGGTGCCAAATCTTTAGTTGTTCCCCTTACCAATGAATACTATGTGCGCGTAGCCACAACACAAGGGCACGATGCGCTACTGTATACGCTATCGCTTTCACAAAACTTAAGTGCTGATAATGCACGCCTGCTAAGTGAAGCGAGTCGCTTAGACTTCGTGCCAGGCGAGGTGCTACTTGCATTCGATCAGAGTTCAAGTGCTCAAGGCGCATCAACACGCAGTCGTTCACTTGATAGCTTGCAACGGACTTTAGTAGAGCGCTACGGACTAGAATATTCCAAGCGGGCGGGTTTGAGTGCAGAGTTATTTCGTTTCGATGCGACCGTTAATAGTAACTTAAGAGTAAATTCAAGCACCTCTTGGTCCAAGGCTAGTAAGCTCGAAAGAAAATGGCGAACGCTGGTTTTGTTAGAAGAGCTAAAAGCACTAGATGGTATTGAGGTCGCAGAGCCAAACTACTATCGCCGAGCTACCTTCGTCCCGAACGACAGTCGTTATTCAGAACAGTGGAATCTGTCACTACTTAAGGTTGAAGATGCATGGAATACTGCTACAGGTGACGGGGTAATTGTTGCTGTCATCGACAGTGGAATCAATCCCGATCATCCTGATCTGCGCAACCAGTTGACTACAAGTGGTTACGATTTTATTTCCGACACAGAATATTCCGGAGACGAAGACGGTTTCGATGATGACCCTACGGATTTGAGTCGAGTGCATCATGGTTCGCATGTTGCTGGAATTGTCGCTGCCCAAAGTAATAATAGTGAAGG
>NZ_LWEY01001487.1:0-894 GCF_001634935.1 Oleiphilus sp. HI0043
CTGCCTTCACCCGTTACGCAGACAACCTCCTCATTAGGATAATGAAGCTTTATCCCCATTGCCGCTGGCAAACCAAAACCCATCGTCCCTAAACCACCAGAGTTAATCCAACGATTTGGCTTATCAAATTTATAGTACTGAGCTGCAAACATCTGGTGCTGCCCGACGTCAGAACAAACGTAAGCATCACCTTTCGTCGCTCTATACATCGCCTCGATCGCTTGTTGCGGTTTAATGCTTTCCTCGGTCGAAGGGTCGTAGCGACCACCGTGACGAGCACGCCAGCCATCTATACTCTTCCACCAAGAAGCCAAAGCCTCTTGATCTGGCGTTTCCTCTGCATCCTCCAGAATCGCCAACATATCATTAAGCACTGATCCCACCGGCCCAACGATTGGCACATCAACCTTAACTGTTTTTGCAATATTTGCCGGATCAATATCGATATGAACAATTCTTGCCCCCGGGCAAAACTTGTCAGTGCCATTCGTCACTCGATCATCAAATCGAGCACCAACCGCTAAAACCAAGTCGGAATTATGCATTGCCTCATTGGCTTCGTAGGTACCATGCATCCCCAGCATTCCCAGAGAATGCTCACCAGTACCAGGATATGCACCCAAACCCATTAGCGTTGTGGTTACTGGATAATTCAAGCGCTCAACCAACTCTACCAACTGCTTGGATGCTTGCCCCAGAATAACACCACCACCCGCATAGATTACCGGACGCTTAGCTGCCAATAACATATCGACCGCTTTCTTAATCTGACCAGAATGCCCTCTTACCGGCGGCGTATAAGAACGCAACTTCACCTTTTTGGGGTAAACGTATTCAAAACGTTCATTTGGCGCCGTCATATCCTTAGGAATATCCACAACAACCGGCCCCGGA
>NZ_LWEY01001488.1:0-1041 GCF_001634935.1 Oleiphilus sp. HI0043
AAAATTGTAAGTAGGGCTTGGCTACGTACGTTAACAAAAACCATGCGAGACCAGCCTGAATTGATGGGTACAAGCCAAACAATGTGGGCATTGGCTGATGACCAGGTTGACCAGTATTTAAAAGGTCATCACTATAACCTGAAAGAAAAGCAGCTTGCCCTAGTCGATAAGTTGAAAGAAGAAGGTAAGTTAGAATTACGCTGGAATAGTGTTTTCTTCAGTAAGGGTGACTCTAAAATGCCAGAGAATGCCGGGATACTGTCTGCCATCGTAGGCTCGGTACTGACCTTGTTAGTAACAATGGCCTTTGCTTTCCCGATTGGTGTGATGACGGCAATTTACCTGGAAGAGTTTGCATCCGACAACCGCTTTACCCGTTTTGTTGAAGTGAATATAAACAACCTCGCGGCTATTCCTTCAATATTATTCGGCCTACTAGGCTTATCAGTATTTATTAATTTATTTGGTCTGCCAAGAAGCTCGCCATTAGTGGGCGGTATCACTTTAGCGCTAATGACATTACCAATTATTATTGTCAGTTCTCGTGCTGCACTCAGAAGTGTACCCGAGTCAATTCGCCATGCAGGTTATGGTTTGGGCCTTAACAAAATTCAAGTTGTCAAAGACCACGTTCTACCCATTGCGCTACCAGGCATCTTGACCGGTACGATAATTGGCATGGCGCAAGCCATGGGGGAAACCGCTCCATTAATCATTATTGGAATGATTGCATTCATCCCAGATTCACCTTCGTCGATCATGGAGGCTGCGACGGTACTGCCGGCCCAGATCTTTACGTGGGCGGGTATGCCTGAACGTGCATATGTAGAAAAAACAGCAGCGGGCATTGTTGTCATACTGTCGATATTAATCACACTGAACGCTGCAGCTATTTACCTAAGGAAGAAGTATGAAATCAAGTGGTAATAACATAAAGATCGTCGCTGAAGACTTAAACCTTCACTATGGTGATCACCATGCTTTACATGGTATCAATATGCAGGTGCCAGAGAATAATATTACGGCCTTGATCGGGCCTTC
>NZ_LWEY01001489.1:0-74229 GCF_001634935.1 Oleiphilus sp. HI0043
TGCGATTAGAGTTACTAAAACTATGCCAAGCCCTGACCAAACTGCATATGCAATACCAACAGGGATTGATTTCAGAGTAAGTGAAAGTAAATAGAAAGCAGCGCCATAGCCAATAATAACAAGCAGCGATGGGGCGATTTTAGTAAAACCTTCACTAGACTTAAGACTGGATGTTGCAATTACTTCACAAATAATAGCAGCGGATAAGAATAACCAGTTTTTCACAGTTTTCTCCAATGTATATATTTTTCGAAAGATTAAACTAACCCTTTAAAAATGAACAGTCTTGTTCTTTTGGAGAGGCTGTGAGCACATGGGGCATCTAACGCCCAGCTAAACGGAGGAGTAACAATGGCGGCATTTTTGGAACAAAAATGATGCGATTGTTACGGAGTCCGTTTGAGCTGTTGGTTATGTGCATTTTTTCTTTGTTACTTTGATGTCAGTATAAGTATTCATGCAGCTAATACGCTGTTCAGTTTCACTTAGCTCTATTGAAGGCGGAATATCAAAGTGCAATCGTAAAGCTTCGAAGTTGATATCCTTGACCAAGTGACAAAAGTATCCCGTTCTGTTTACACCCCAAATATATTCGTTGGCAGACTTATTTCCTGAGCTAAGCAAAAACTCTACAACGAGGTTAAGATGGCTATAATCAGGTTCTCCTTTCTTAGGATACTCCAATATTTTTACTTTGCTCATTGCAAGAATTCCATTCATTAATACACATAACGCCTTTAGCTGCGGCGAGCGATAGCGAGTCCAGCCCCGGGGCTTTTTCCGGGGCGAGGCAGGCTAAACTTGTTAGAGTTGATTGAATACTTTTGCTGCATTGTTCTTAATTGATTCCTGGCAAAGCTCAGACTCTACGCATTGTTTAAGTTGAATTTGAAGAGACACGGACAAACTGCTTAAAGTTTCCCTAGCCTGAATAACATTGCCATGATCAATATCTTTGATTGCTTCGCTAACCAGCGAGCGATCTATTAAAGCTTGACCAGCAGTGCTAGACAACCACCTTGCCGTAGTATCTTTATTAGCAACTGAGTAACCGTAACCACCACCAATTAAAAAGGCTACGACTACTAGAATAACAATGGAGATTGCCTTTAATTTCTTTTTCATATTTTTACTCTAACGCTTTTAGCTGCGGCCGAGCGCAGCGAGGTCCAGCCCAAGGTTCCCTTGGGCGATGCAGGCTAAACTGGTTATGATTAACTTCCCCATTTATGTGCCCCAGATATAAACCAGCCTTTATCATTTTTGTCGAAATAGTAGGTAAAGCCTTCTTGGTTTTCTCTGCTTTCGAGCTTACCAGCCATTACATCTAAGCACTTGGGTGACCAGAAACTCATATATACGATAGTTTGGCCCTCTAATAAGGAAATGATTTTCGGCATTTCTTGGGACAAAAATTCTGGAGTAACACCTAATACTGGAAAGTGAGCTTTGGGCTTTCGGAATTCCTCACAGGCTTGAGAGGCCCCTGATAAAAGTAGTAGGAATACAATAAGCACACCTTTATACATTTTTACTTCCTTGATCATAACGCCTTTAGCTGCGGCGAGCGATAGCGAGTCCAGCCCAAGGCGTCCTTGGGCGATGCAGGCTAAACTTGTTAAGTTTGATCATGATGAGCAAAACTCGAAATATTTTTGCTTTAAGACGGTATTGATAATCTCATCGCGAGCCGATCCATGCAGTCTGATAGCTTCAGCAAGGACCGATAAATAAGGGTACAAAACTGCATAAGTGTTTAAAACTAACGGATCAAGAGTAACTTCTAGATATTCGCTAGTTAGTGTTTTCCAGCAAACTTTGATCGATTCTAACTCGAGATACAAAGTATGGACATAATCTGGAGAATCTTCATTTTGCGCGATTTCTTGGATTAATTTAGCAGCGCGACTAGCCAAGTGTATGCGGCGTTTATCATTTTCATATAGATCAATTATTTGTTTATCAATGTCATCACGTATACCATTTCTATCGACATCAGGTAAAAAATCAAGAGGCGCAAAGCCCGACATTTCGGCTTTAGCTGCGCTGCATACGATCAGTGCGGTAAATAATATTAAAATCCTTATCACTAAAGTAACCTTCCTTTATGAGACTTAACGCCGCGTTAACCGCGCGAGCCGAAGGCGAGTCCGGTTGAACGCTTGGTTAGAATTTCTTTATTTAGTACGTTTTAACTTCAAAATACTTTATTTTCTTGTTTTCAATAACTGGATCGATCACGTATATATTCCCAGCTTCCAGCCGCGCGATGATATTATTATCTTCTACTCTAGTTCGCTCCATTTCTGCGTATGCTTCAGAGCTTGCTACAATGGCACCAGTATCAACGCTTGCCCCCATGGCTCCGCCAGCAACACCTCCTGCAATAGCTCCTGCGATATATGCACCTTCATTGTACTTGTGACTGGTTACCTCAATTTCATACTCTCCGGGTTTGACATATAACCATCGTTTAGACTTTCCAGAAAGTTTTTCGCCATTAATTGACTTAAGTAACACTGTATAAATTGTTCCAGCCCTTTGTCCTTCACTGTATGTATACAAGATTGCTGACTCGCTTTTAGGGGTATTCTTTGAGACGTTGAAATAGCTAGAGGCACACGAACTAAGCAAGCTAGCGAGTATTGTTATTGAAAGTAGCTTGATCATCTTAATTTAACTCCAAATAATCCTGAGAAACATTATCCACTATAGAGGCAATATCGTCTCCAACATCGTCCGAACTCATAAATGGAATCATAGAAAACCCAGCCATTTGATACATATGACTTGAATACAAATGGCTAGACACAATTTGACCATTTTCAAATCGGTTAATTTTTACGAGCACATCGAAATCGGTGCTAATCATAGGTAGAACAAAAACTGACAAGCCACACCAAACTGCAGATAAATACGAAAGGGGATCAAAGTCACGACTTTCATCACCTGCGGTATTATCAACAATAGAAACAATTTCAAGATAACTCTGAGGAAGCTCATCTTTCTCAGAGAGAAATTTTGCTTTTATACCTTTTTTAGAAAAGCTTTCTTGGAGTGCATCTGCAACTAGCGTGTTAACCGTTGAATAGTCAGACCAATTGGCATAACTATTAATCTTAAGAAATACAGAATCACCAGTGTTAAATGTAGTTTGATCACCTTGAACATATTCTTCTTGGAAAGAACTTGAGGAAAAATGAGCGCAAGCTGGTAAAAGAGCAGAACAAACAGCAATGAAAATTAATATTCGTATTTTTTTAATCACTAATACTTCCTTTTGTGGATGATGCCTAAAAATTCTAACGCTTTTATAAACGGCGCGCGTGTCTTCGCGCGTCCAGTGCAGCCCACGTTCCTTTGTGGGCGGAACGAGGTTTGATAAACTTGTTACATGCTAAACTTCTTGGCAAAAGCTACCATTAACATACCACACAATATCACCCAAATAGCCAATGACTGTAATCCAATTTTACCAATTAGCTTGAATGCATTTGGTTTAGATCTGAAATACAATCTTGGATTACTATCATGAACCCACACCGTAAAAGGTGAACCTACACGATAATCTGTTTTGTCGTACATTGGGTCAATATGTATTTGCTCGATAGCAAGGCTATGGCGAGTCTTAATTTTGATATTGATCGATATAACAACATCAACGTCTTTTTCAACTTGAACGATCTCAGCCTCGACTGCCTGTGCTTTAATAACCTGCCAGTTATTTTTGACACGCCAAACCGCAATAGCTAAAGCTATAAATACAACAATTGAATTGTAATATAGTAGAAATTCAGTATCAGTCATTTTGGCATGTAACATTTGAATCTACGACATAAGGTCGTATATCCATTTGTCGTATATCCTTTTTTAAAAAAATTCTATATCACACGAATCCTACATCATTTCTGGAGTCCGATGAAGTCCAAAGTTTTTGCAATTTACAAAGTGCGACTCGTGTCGCCTATCCTTTTATTACAAGCCTTCATAATTATTTGTTTTTAAATAGCTTTTACCGTATTTTAACGGTAGCTATAGATATACGACAGGAGGTCGCTTTTCATAGCTATTTTGACTCACTCTTAAACTAAAGGATTAGTTTTATGGATGATATACCACTACCTCTCCCTAAAAAGCCCGTGCGCTTTATTGATCAGTTTCGAGCATTTATTCGTAGTAAACAAATGGCCTATAAGACCGAGAAAACCTATTGCCATTGGGTAATACGTTTTATTCGTTTTCACAACAAAAGGCACCCCAAGGAAATGGGGGCTGTCGAGGTCGATCAGTTTCTGAGTTCTTTAGCGCTCGATCAGAGCGCCGGGGTCAATACGCAGAAGACTGCGCTCAATGCCTTGGTTTTTATGTACCATAAGTTTTTGAAGATTGAGCTAGGTGATCTTGATTTCAAGCTGAGCAACCGGCCGCAAACAATTCCTACGGTATTTAGTCATGCCGAGGCGCTGGCGGTAATAGGTAAGTTAGATGGCGTTTACCTTATGCTAACAAAGCTGATGTATGGGGCTGGCCTTAGGGTCATGGAGGCGGTTCGTTTGCGGGTTCAAGACATCGACTTTGCAAATAACTGCCTAATAGTGCGTGAGTCTAAGGGGCTAAAGTGGCGGCGCACGCTGCTTCCCAAGTCCTTGATTGAGCCCTTAAAAGTTCAAATAGACTATGCACTCGCGCTGCACGCGAAAGATCTTGAAGAGGGCTATGGGGCGGTCTATCTTCCGGGTGCCTTGGCACGTAAGTATCCGAATGCTGCAACAGCCCCTGCATGGCAATACGTGTTTCCGGCGAATTCGCTTTCGAAGGACCCGCGAGCTGGTATTTATCGCCGTCACCATTTAGGTGAGCGTGCGGTTCAACGGAAGATTAAAGAGGCTTTGAAGCTCGCTAACATATATAAAAAGGCTGGCTGCCATACCTTTAGGCACAGTTTTGCTACCAACCTACTACGAGCGGGAACAGACATTAGGGCAATTCAGGAAATGTTGGGGCATTCCAATATTTCAACCACCCAGATCTACACACACGTTGTTGGCATACAGGAGCGAGGTGTCGTAAGTCCGGTCGATATATAACAATGCTAAAAAAGGGGCTTTACGCCCCTTCATTCAAAACCTTAAGAGCAAGGTTTTTACTGGGCCTGGCTCTCTAGGTATTCATCATAGTTACCGTTAAAGTCGACTATGCCATCAGGCGTAATCTCGATAATACGTGTCGCCAAAGATGAAACAAATTCTCTATCGTGAGAAACGAACAGTAGAGTTCCTTCAAACTTTTCTAGCGCCATATTCAAGGATTCAATAGACTCCATGTCCAAGTGGTTAGTCGGCTCATCCATCACAAGAATATTTGGCTTCTGAAGCATGATCTTGCCAAATAGCATCCTGCCCTGCTCTCCACCCGAAATCACTTTGACTGACTTGTTGATATCGTTCTGAGAGAAAAGTAAGCGACCAAGAGTGCCACGAATCACTTGTTCGTCATCACCTTCTTGCCCCCATTCACCCATCCATTCGAATAGATCTTTGTCTTCTTCGAAATCTGAAGCGTGATCCTGAGCGTAGTAACCAATATTGGCATTCTCAGACCACTTTATTGTACCAGCATCATGCTCGATGCTATTTGTAAGGCACTGAAGCATGGTGGTTTTTCCGATACCGTTAGGGCCAATAATCGCGATACGCTCGCCCACTTCAACCATCAGGTTAAGGTCTTTGAAGAGCGTTTCTTCATAGGTCTTGGTCAAGCTTTCAACTTCAAGCGCCATTCGGTGAAGCTTCTTTTCTTGGTTAAAGACGATGAAAGGGTTTTGGCGGCTCGAGGGTTTGATATCATCAAGCTGAATTTTATCAATCTGTTTTGCACGCGAGGTGGCTTGCTTAGATTTAGATGCATTGGCTGAGAAACGAGCGACAAAGGCCTTTAATTCTGAGATCTGTGCTTTCTTCTTCGCATTATCAGACATCTGGCGTTCACGTGCCTGAGTCGATGCAAGCATGTATTCGTCATAGTTGCCCGGATACAGACGTAATTCACCGTAGTCGAGATCAGCCATATGCGTACAAACACTATTTAAGAAGTGTCTATCGTGCGAGATGATGATCATCGTACAGTTACGCTCGTTGAGAACACCTTCTAGCCAACGAATGGTATTAATATCCAGGTTGTTGGTCGGCTCATCGAGCAGCATGATATCGGGTTCAGAGAAAAGTGCTTGCGCGAGTAAGACACGAAGTTTCCAACCCGGTGCAACTTCGCTCATTGGGCCATAATGCTGCTCAACCGGAATACCAACGCCAATCAGTAATTCACCCGCTCTAGATTCTGCACTGTAGCCGTCCATTTCAGCGAATTCAGATTCAAGCTCGCCTGCGCGAATACCGTCTTCTTCACTCATTTCAGGCTTGGCGTAGATCGCATCACGCTCCGCTTTGATTGACCAAAGCTCTTCATGCCCCATGATAACGGTATCGACAACACTAAACTCTTCATAGGCGAACTGGTCCTGCTTTAGCTTACCAATTCGTTCATTAGGGTCTTTAGAGACATTCCCCGAGGTAGGCTCTAAGTCACCGCCCAATATTTTCATAAAGGTTGACTTACCGCAGCCATTGGCACCAATTAGGCCATAGCGGTTGCCCTCACCAAACTTAACTGAAACGTTTTCAAATAACGGCTTTGCGCCAAACTGCATTGTAATATTCGCGGTAACTAACAAGGTATTGCCTCAAGATCTGGGTCATGGTTCAGCTATCTATTAATAGCGGCGCGAATTATGCCACAAAGAAAGCGCTTTCGTTAAACCAAAGCAAAGATTTTTGTATCTCGTTTGCTAAGGGCTTATATCGGGGTGCAATATTCCTCGATCAAAGCTATTATTCGCCCCTTATTTCTGCCGCCAATTCGAGAACAGTAACTTAGCATGAATGTCTCTTCTATTTCGTCAACGCTTATTCCTTCAGTGCCCGCTGACCATAAATACTGGGGCTCCATTCCTCAAGGTGCTAGCGCGGCGACACTTTACGAGTTACTTAATGAGATAGAAGGCTTTTGTTTATATATCGCTAAAGATTCGCAACAAGCCTACGCAATGGAAAGCGCGTTTAAATTCTTTAACGAAGGCAAGCATGAGGTTTATGTTTTCCCTGACTGGGAAACACTTCCCTACGATACATTCTCACCCCATGAAGATATTATTTCTCAGCGTTTGGAAACTCTCAGCAAGCTTCCTCTTGCTAAGCGCGGCTTACTTATCATCCCGCTTAATACGCTATTGCATCGTTTGCCACCAAAAAGCTTTTTGAACGCGCACACCTTTTCTTTAAAGAATGGGCAGACATTTGAGCTTGAAAAGTACCGCCGTATGCTTGAAGAAGTTGGCTACAGAAATGTTAATACCGTTTATGAGCATGGCGAGTACGCAATACGAGGCTCAATCTTTGACCTTTACCCTATGGGCAGTGAAGAACCCGTTCGTATCGAGTTGTTTGATGATGAGATAGAAAGCCTGCGTACATTCGACCCGGATAACCAGCGTTCAAAAAATAAGATCAAATCGCTAAAGATTTTACCTGCAAACGAATTCCCATGGGACGATAAAAGCCGCATGAGTTTTCGGAACCGTTGGTTAGAGCAGTTCCCAAATGCGGCATCAAACTGTCCTTTATATCGAGATATCAAAGACGGAATCAAACCACACGGCGTTGAATATTACAGCCCGCTGTTTTTTGAAGAGATGACAACACTGTTTGACTATTTACCTGAACAGTCACTTGTCATTACGCCAAGTGACATGCCTGAATTGCTAGATCATGTGTGGAGCGATATTAACGGCCGTTACGAAGATCGAAGGCACGATATCCAGCGCCCTATTCTTCCGCCTAGAAACCTGTTCCTGACAACTGACGAATTATTTTCTGATTTAAAGCAACACCCAAGGTTAACCTTATCCACCGCGAGATTAAGTGAAGGTGCAGGTAAATCAAACTTACCTTTTGATGTACTAGGGCAAGTAGGTGTCGATGACAGAAATACCGATCCACTCAGTGCGCTTAAAACGGCAATAGACGCCTTTGCCGGTAAGACGCTGATCATTGCTGAAACCGCGGGCAGACGTGAAGTACTAAGCGAGTTGTTCACACAGTACGCCTTCGCATTCGAAGACACTCAAAGCTGGCAAAGCTTTCTGCAAACAGACAGCCAGGTACAGTTAGTAACTGGCAGTTTGTCGCACGGCTTTATTTCGCAAGAAGCGTCACTTCAGGTTATCACCGAAACAGAATTGTTCGGCCAGCGAGTTGTACAGAGCCGACGCCGTAAGAAATCTAGTGATAATTCTGAAATGATGGTGAAAAACCTGACGGAATTATCCATCGGCGCGCCGGTCGTACATATTGATAATGGCGTTGGCCGCTATCGCGGTTTAGAAACGATCAAAGTGGGTGATCAAGTCGATGAGTTTCTAATGCTTGAGTATGCCAACGAAGCCAAGCTCTATGTTCCTGTATCTAACCTCAACCTTATTTCTCGATATAGCGGAACTGACGAATCACTCGCTCCGCTGCACCGTCTGGGAACTGAAAAGTGGAGTGCAGCAAAGCAAAAAGCCTTAGAGAAAATTCGTGATACGGCCGCAGAATTGCTCGAAGTTTATGCAAAGCGTGAAGCACGCTCCGGATTTAAATGTGATAAACCTGGTGAAGCTTACCGCGCCTTCTGCGCCAATTTCCCGTTTGAAGAGACACCCGATCAGCAAGCTGCGATTAAGGCAGTGCTTCGCGATATGACACGCGAACAGCCGATGGACCGGCTCGTCTGCGGAGACGTTGGTTTTGGTAAAACTGAAGTGGCGATGCGTGCCGCATTTGTCGCAACCTACTCGGGTAAGCAGGTCGCAGTGCTCGTTCCTACGACACTTCTTGCGCAGCAGCATTACGAGTCTTTCCAAGATCGATTTGCAGGCACGGCGGTTAAAGTCGATGTGCTATCAAGATTCAACTCTCCAAAAGATCAGGCTAAAGCGCTGGAAGACCTAAAGGCTGGAAAAATAGATATTATTGTCGGTACCCACAAGCTGATTCAAAAAGATGTTAAGTACAAAGACCTTGGTCTTTTGGTTATTGACGAAGAACATCGATTCGGTGTGCAGCAGAAAGAAAAGATTAAGTCTTTCCGCAGCGACGTAGATATTTTAAACCTTACCGCCACGCCAATACCGCGTACTTTAAATATGGCGATGGGCGGCATACGCGATCTATCGATTATCGCCACACCACCTGCTAAGCGTCTGTCAGTAAAAACTTTCGTTCGTGAGCGCGAAGATGCTTTGATCAAAGAGTCTCTCTTGCGTGAGATTCTGCGTGGTGGTCAGGTTTACTACTTATTTAACGATGTTAAAAATATTCATAAAGAAGCTGAGTACTTAACTAAACTGGTACCTGAAGCGCGAGTTGGCATTGCCCACGGTCAAATGCGTGAGCGTGAACTTGAAACCGCGATGTCAGACTTTTATCACCAGCGCTTTAATGTTTTAGTTTGCTCAACCATCATTGAGACCGGCATCGATATTCCTAATGCCAACACCATCATGATAGACCGAGCTGATAAGTTCGGCTTGGCACAGCTACACCAGTTACGTGGACGCGTCGGACGATCACACCACCAGGCTTACGCCTATCTCATGACACCCAGCTCTAAAAAACTTAGTGGCGATGCTGAAAAACGACTTGAAGCAATTGTTGCCTCGCAAGAACTTGGGGCGGGCTTCATGTTGGCAACGCACGACCTAGAGATACGTGGTGCAGGTGAACTATTAGGTGAAGAACAAAGCGGCCAGATTCAGAATATCGGTTTTACCCTATATATGGACTTGCTAGATCAAGCCGTTAAATCGCTTAAACAAGGAAAAGAGCTCGACCTTGAGAACCCAATGCATGGCACCGAGGTGAACCTGCGTATTCCCGCAATTATTCCTGACGAATATTTACCAGACGTACATATGCGTTTAGTACTCTATAAACGTATTGCTAACGCTGCCGATAAGGACGGCCTAAAAGACATTCAAGTCGAAATGATTGACCGCTTCGGTATGTTACCTGACGCTGTGAAAAACCTAATGCGTCAAACAGAGCTGAAGCTCAAAGCCGATCCTGTTGGCATCGATAAAATCGACGCAGGCGAGACCTCCGGTAGTTTTGAGTTTTCAAAAGACACGAAAGTCGACCCCTTGGCCATCGTTCAGCTAGTGCAAAAGAACCCGATAAAGTACAAGCTAGAAGGCGCCACAAAACTTAAGTTTGAGCTTGAGGCCAAGAACGCAGAAGAGAAATTAAGTGAGATTGAAGCGCTGATTGCGTTATTGAGCAAGGCCCCGACTTAGCCTCAGCTGTAGGCAGAGCCTTCCACGGCTCGCTGGCAGGTTAGCACGAGTCAGGTTCACAGCGAGATATATGCTTACTTAACACACTTCCCCTCTCTAAGCCCCTGAACTTGCTCATCACTATAGCCCAAAGACTTTAATACATCTGAGGTATCTGCCCCCAAAGGTCTCCCTGCTTGCTTTATGCCTTCAGACTTAAATGGCAATGCGCTATTTATTTGTTGAATCTCGTTGCCTGTCTCATCTACAGCGGTGGTAATCATGCCCCGCGCTATGAAGTGAGGGTGCGCTGCAGCCTGGTTGATACTCAATACAGGTTCTACACAAGCATCTAAGTTGCCAAAGACGTCATTCCAGTGAGCTTGGTCTTTTTCGATCACTTTTGCTGCAATTGCTGCCTTGATTTCTGTTTGGGTTTCGGCTCGTTGGTCGGCAATCTTATTCTGGTAAGCTGTCAAACCTAGGGTAGATAGCAAAACCATCGCGAAGTTTGGTTCCAGGCTACCGACCGAAATATACTTGCCATCTGCCGTCTGGTAGTAGTCGTAGAATAAACCACCGTTGAGCATCTCTTCGCCACACGCTGGGTCCTTGCCACTGACTAGCGCGTTGGCGCCGAACATCGTGCTCAGCGCCAAGGCCGCATCACTCATACTGATATCCAGGTGCTGGCCTTTTCCAGTAGAAGCACGTTCAATCACTGCGGCAAGAATCGCCATTACGGCATGATGTGAACCACCTGCAATATCGGCAACCTGTGTTGCAGATAAAGTGGGACCGGTTTCTTTTCTGCCAGAGAAACTGGCTAAGCCCGACAAAGCCAAATAGTTAATATCATGCCCTGCCCGATCTTTTAAGGGCCCTGTTTGACCATAGCCTGTGATCGAGCAATAGATTAATTTAGACTGAAACTTTACCAAGGCCTCATAATCCAGACCTAGACGCGCCATAACACCTGGTCTGAATTGCTCAATCACAATATCAAACTCACTCACCAACTTATGAACGATCTCTTTTGCACTCTCATGCTTTAAATCAACAGCAATCGTTTTCTTATTGCGATTAACGCTGGCGTGCGAGGCAGAAACCTTACCTACCATTGGCGGCAAGAGCTTTAGTAGATCGGGTCGCGTAGGTGACTCTACTCTTACAACCTCTGCGCCCATATCTGCCAACAATTGCGTTGCATAAGGGCCCGGTAATAAGGTGGTAAAGTCGAGAATCTTAATTCCCTTGAGTGGTTGTGACATTACTTACCCCTACTTCCTTTAGACCATCGAGCGGCCGATAATCAACTTCATGATTTCATTTGTACCAGCATAGATCTTCTGAACACGCGCATCTGCGTAAGCGCGCGCAACCGGATACTCCCACATGTAGCCGTAACCACCATGTAGCTGTAAACATTCATCTATCACGTCACACTGAATCTCGGTAGTCAATAATTTAAGCTTCGCTGCGGTCACCACATCTAGTTGCTTATTAATATGCAGCTCTAAGCATTTATCGACAAATACACGCGCCATCGTCAAGGTTGCTGACATTTCGGCAAGCTTAAACTGGGTGTTCTGGAACGATGCTATTTCACGGCCGAAGGCTTTACGCTCTTTAACGTATGCGACTGTTTGCTCAAGAATCGACTCTGCACTAGCGATCGCGTTTAAGCCTACCGATAGCCGCTCTTGTGGTAGCTCCTGCATAAGGTAGATAAAGCCCATGCCTTCAGCACCTAGCACGTTTTCTTTTGGGACTTTTACATCCTGGAAGAATAGCTCTGACGTATCCTGTGCCTTCATACCGATCTTATGAAGATTGGTGCCTTTTTCAAAGCCGGGTGAGTTTGCCTCAACTAACAGAAGGCTCGTACCTTTTGCGCCAGCTTCAGGGTTAGTTTTAGCCACCACGATAATTAAATCTGCTAACTGTCCATTAGTGATAAAGGTCTTAGAACCATTGAGTGTATAGAACTCGCCTGACTCGTCTAACACAGCATTGGTTTTCACACCTTGTAAGTCAGAACCGGTGCCAGGCTCTGTCATGGCAATCGCGGTCACAATTGAACCATCAACACAACCCGGCAGGTACTTTTGCTTTTGCTCTTCGGAACCGTAAGCCATGATGTAAGGCACCGCGATGTCTGAGTGCAAGCCAAAGCCGATACCACTTAAGCCGTAATTAGCAACTTCTTCATCGATCACCGCATTGAAACGAAAGTCACCTTCAACACCGCCGTATGCTTCTGGGACAGTTGGGCTTAAAAAGCCGTGTTCACCAGCCTTCTTCCATAGTTCACGAGATACCTGACCGTCTTTCTCCCATTGCTCGTGGTGAGGCACAGCTTCAGCTTCAAGGAACTTCTTAAACGCATCGCGAAACATTTCTTGTTCAGATTCAAATACTGTTCGTTTAATCATCTTTTTCTACCTTTCTTAGAATTATTCAAAGCTTGTGAGGCCCAAAACCTCACAAACTGGTTGATATAGATTTAGCTAGTCTTTGAACGTCAAATTGTCTCGGGCCATATCTTTAAGCAGTTGAGGGACTTCGTATCGCTCACCGCATTGCTGATGCAAGGCTTCGGCCCTTTCAATAAAAGACTCTAAGCCTGTTTGGTTGATAAACTGCAAGATGCCGCCCGTCCAGACCGGATAACCAATTCCCATGATGGAGCCGATATTAGCGTCTCGAACGCTGGTCAGTACTTTTTCTTCGACGCAGCGGACAGTCTCAATCGCTTGAATGTAAAGCAGGCGATCTTTGATCTCATCAACACTAACTTCACGGTCGGGTTGTTCGAACTTATCCTTTAGACCTGACCATAAGTGTTTTTTACCTTGAGCCGGATAATCGTAATAACCACCACCCGCAAGTTTTCCTGCACGTTCTAGCGCAAGCATCTTATTTACAACTTCATCGGCTGGGTGCGCCAGATAAGGTTTGCCTTCCGTTTCAAGATCCTTAATCGTTTGCTTACGAATCTTTTCCATCAAGGTCATGCTAACTTCATCGGTCACTGCCAACGGTCCTACCGGAAAACCTGCCAGGAAGGCTGCATTTTCGATCGCTGCGGCCGGTATCCCTTCACCCAACATGGCGATCCCTTCGTTTGCAAAAGTGCCGAAAACACGGGAAGTGAAGAATCCACGGCTGTCATTAACTACGATTGGCGTTTTACCAATTTGCAAAACGTAGTCATAAGCTTTGGCCAGTGTTTCATCTGAGGTCTTGTCACCACAGATGATTTCTACCAGCGGCATTTTGTCGACTGGCGAAAAGAAATGAAGGCCAATAAAGTTCTCTGGTCGCTCAGAGGCTTCCGCAAGACCAGTAATGGGTAAGGTAGAGGTATTCGAAGCAAATACAGCTGATGACTCTAATTGCGCTTCAGCTTCCTGTGTGACCTTTGCTTTTAGAATTCTGTCTTCAAATACAGCTTCAATGACTAGGTCACAGCCTTTCAAGTCCTGCGCATTATCGGTCGCCAGGATGGCGTTCATGGCAGCATCACGCTTATCACTGCTCAAGCGTCCTTTTTTCACTTTCTTATCAAGGATCTTCCGAGAATACTCTTTACCTTTTTCAGCATTTTCTACTGAAACATCTTTTAACACGACCTCAATGCCCTTAGCTGCTGATGAATAGGCAATACCTGCACCCATCATACCGGCGCCCAAAATTCCCACCTTACTCACCTTTGACGCTTCTACGCCATCAGGACGCGCTGCCCCCGCCTTGATTTCATTGAGTTGATACCAGAAAGTACCGATCATATTCTTCGCTACCTTGCTACAAACCAGCTCAACGAAATATCGTGTCTCAATGCGCATTGCCGAGTCGACATCAACTTGTAGGCTTTCAACCATTACCGAGAGAATCGACTCAGGAGCTGGCATGGTGCCTTTGGTTTTTTCGCGCATCATTGCGGGTGCAATCGGTAACATCTTCGCTAAGGCAGGCGTTGAAGGTTTTCCTCCTGGCACTTTATAGCCTTTTACATCATAAGGTTGTTGGGCTTTAGGGTTGGCTTTAATCCAAGCAATAGCCGAAGAAACAAGTTCTTCAGGTGTACCCACAATCTCATTGATCAAACCAAGGTCTTTACCTTTCTCAGGTTTGAACTGTTTGCCTTCGGTCAAAAACGGCAATGCCGCCTGAAGGCCTAAGAGACGAGACATACGGACAACACCGCCACCACCGGGCAACAAGCCAAGCGTCACTTCAGGTAGACCTAGCGTCACACCTTTGCTTAAAGCGACACGGTAATGACACGAAAGCGCAAGCTCCCACCCCCCCCCAAGTGCAGCGCCGTTGATACAAGCAACAACCGGCTTACCAGATGTTTCTAGCTCTCGCATTGCCAGTTTTAGGCGGTCAACCATCTTATACAGAACCGAGGCATTTTGACGTGTAGTTGCATAGAGGTCATCAAGGTTGCCACCGGCAAAGAAAGTCGACTTATTTGAACGGAATAGCACACCTGCGAAGTCTTCATCACGAAGTTGTTCGACTGCTGCGCATAAGGAGTCTGTAAATTCCTGGTCCATTAAGTTGGCACCGGAATTGGGCTTATCAAGAATTAAGTGAACGATATTATCTTGATCTTTTTCTACAATCACTGAACTCGTGTTGTTATTTATACTCACGGCCGTTCTCCTCTTAAACTCTTTCGATAATCGTTGCGATACCCATGCCACCGCCGACACACAAGGTCGCTAGACCAGTCTTTAAGTCACGCGCTTCGAGCTCATCTAGTAACGTACCCAAAATGATTGCGCCTGTTGCGCCTAAAGGGTGACCCATCGCGATTGAACCGCCATTAACATTTACTTTTTCTTCACTCACTTCTAGTTCGTCCATAAAGCGCATGACCACAGAGGCGAATGCTTCGTTCACCTCGAACAAGTCGATGTCCTTAACGTCCATGCCAGCTACTTTAAGTGCTTTTCGTGCAGCGGGCGCAGGACCTGTGAGCATAATCGTCGGGTCAGTTCCAACAACAGCTGTAGAAACAATACGAGCCCGTGGTTCCATACCGAATTTTTTACCAGCAGCCTCACTACCAATTAAGACAGCTGCAGCACCATCAACAATACCCGAGGAGTTACCAGGTGAATGGATGTGATTGATTGACTCAACTTGCGGATAACGCTGACGAGCAACACCGTCAAAGCCCATCTCGCCCATCATCTGGAACGAAGCTTTTAACTTACCCAAGGTCTCCATGGATGCATCCGCCCGAACCAACTCATCGTTCGCTAAAATTTCGATACCATTACGATCAACGACCGGCACCACAGATTTTTCGAAAGAGCCGCGTTCCCAAGCCGCCGCTGCTTTATGATGCGAACGCATAGCAAAGGCATCGACGTCTTCACGGGAGTATCCACCCAAGGTAGCGATCAAATCTGCACCAATGCCCTGCGGCATAAAACCCGTTTTAAAGTTCGTTTCGGGGTCCATTGCCCAAGCACCACCATCGCTCCCCATCGGGACTCGTGACATAGACTCGATACCCCCAGCGACCACGAGATTTTCCCAACCTGAACGAATCTTCATTGCAGCGGTGTTAACCGCCTCGAGCCCCGATGCGCAAAAGCGATTAAGGACAACACCTGCAACATCATCATTCCATCCTGCAGCCAATGCTGCAGTTTTTGCGATATCAGCACCTTGGTCGCCAACAGCGGTAACGCAGCCCATGACGATATCGTCAACCTCAGCTGTATCGAAACCATTGCGCTGTTGAAGAGCGTTTAATAAATCTGAAAGAAGTGTTACCGGTTTTACTTCATGAAGAGCGCCGCTCGCTTTACCTCGGCCCCGAGGTGTGCGAATCGCGTCAAATATTAGGGCTTCATTTGTCATTGTACTTATCCTATAAAATTTGTTCGTCCATTGAATGGAAAACGCATTATTAGGATAGCTGGCTAAGCGAAGGTCTCAATGATATTTCATAGCAATAAAGTTGATCATTTATTGCAAGCTTAGAAAGGGTCTACAGAAAACGCCGACTTTATAGGGGCAATAGCGTATCTATTTCTGTAGGCAGGGGGCTCGCTCCCTCGCAATGAATCTGTATGGTGTCTGCCCGAAGCCAAACCGCCTGCGAGTCGAGGAAGGCTCTGCCTACATTGAGCATTATTAAGCTTTATGCGCCTGTTCTAGATATTCGTGACTTTGCATTTCTAACAAACGGCTTTCTGTACGTTCGAACTCAAAGCTAAGTTTGCCGCCCTGGTAAATTTCATGGATAGGCGCTTCAGCAGAGATAATCACCTTAACGCTGCGGTCATAAAATTCATCAACCATATTGATAAAGCGCCTCGCCTGATCATCTGTATCGATACTCATCTGAGGGACGTTACTCACGATCACTGCGTGAAATTCTCTTGCGATCTCAATGTAGTCATTCTGGCTTCTAGGTCCATCGCAAAGCTCGGAAAATGTAAACCAAACAACATCGTCAGCGTGCCGTAGCGCTTTAAGAGGGCGACCATTAATCTCAAGCTCTAGCTCGTGTGAACCTGCTTCAACAGCGAGCTGTTTAAAGTATTTATCCAAATTGATATCGGCTTGTGCGTCTAAAGGAAAATGATAAAGCTCAGCCTGCTCAAGTGTACGTAAGCGGTAATCGTTACCGCCATCAACATTCACAACCTCGGTGTACTTGTTAACAAGATCGATAGCAGGCAGAAAGCGATCACGCTGTAGGCCATCCTTGTATAAACCATCTGGAACAATGTTTGAAGTACATACAAGGGAAACACCGTTCGCAAAAAGCTCTTGCATTAAACCGCCAAGAATCATTGCATCACCGATATCGGAAACAAAAAACTCGTCGAAGCAAATTATACGGGCCTCATCACTCAACTTCTTCGCAACGATATGCAATGGGTTCTTTTCGCCTTCAAGCGTAGTCAGCTCCTGGTGAACCCTTTGCATAAAGCGATGGAAGTGAATGCGCATTTTTTGCTCAAAAGGCAGGCTTTCATAGAAGTTATCCATTAGATAAGTTTTACCACGACCCACCCCGCCCCAGAAGTAAAGCCCTTTGACAGGCTCTGGCTTCTTTTTAGAAAACTTGTTAAACCACTTCCCGGCTAAGCGCTTGCGCTCTGCTTCATCTGAAATTAGATTTTCATACAGCGTTTGCAGTCTATCTACCGCCATTTTCTGTGCAGGGTCTTTAACGAAACCTTCCTTTTGCAAATCTTGTAAATAACGTTGCAAGGGAGAGAGCGGTAAAGACGACATATTCGAAAAATCCTAATACGAGTAAAACTAACTCTGGAAGCTTTTCTGTGAAACTTTTTTCAGAGGCCTAAAAAAGCGGCTATTTTGAGGCTTGTTGCCGCCTAGGTCAATTTTCGATTAAAAAACTATTTGCTATTGTCTTCAGACTAAAGAGGTTTTAGTATCAATCTATTATATTTTAGTTTTTTATATAACTAACATTTCTAGTTAGCCATAAGAGTGAGAGTAGTCTGTGAGCGAAACAATGATTCAACTTCTGTCGGGTGTGGGTCTGTTCTTTTTAGGCATTGTCGTGGGAGCGGTCTTTCATCGATCTGTCCAAGGCGAAGCAAGTAAGAATAAACGTTTGGAACAAAAATTAGCCGAGCTACAGGCTCGTCATGAAAAGTACCAGGCTGAGGTCAGTGAACACTTTATGGATACCGCGCAAGCTGTACACACCCTCAATAAAAGCTACCGAGAGGTGCATGAGCAGCTCGCCAAAGGCGCAAGCCGCTTGTGCAATGAAGAGCAAGCTGAAGATTTTCTCGCAATCGGCCAATCTAACGCAAGTACTGATAGTGCTGCACAGAAACCCCGCGCTGAAGTTTACACACCACCTATGGACTATGCTCCAAAGAATAGCGACGCCGACACAGGCACACTGTCAGAAACTTATGGCATTACTAAAAAAGAAGTTAGCTCGGAGCAAGAAGAAGAGCTGCTTGTTAAAGAGCCACCAAGAATCTAGGCCATTAAACTGGATTATCGATATCGATAAACTCAAACTCGATATCAAACTTTTCCTGTAAATGTTGCCCAAGTGCTTGAATCCCCCCTTTCTCGGTCGCATGATGGCCTGCGGCGAAATAGGCGACCCCGGTTTCTCTTGCGACGTGAACGGTTGGCTCGGATATCTCACCACTTAGGTAAGCATCAAGGTTCTGACTCACTGCAAGGTCAATCATCCCCTGGGCTGCACCAGTACAAAACCCAATATTCTGTATTAACCGGTTAGGCTCACCAACAAACTCGCATTGGCGACCTAGCTTGTTAGTCACATGCTCGGAAAACTGCTCAACTGTTACCGCCTTATCTAAGCGACCAACCTGCCCCACAGAACGCGGGTTTCCGAGTTCCAGTGGCCCCGTTATATCGATACCAAGACGCAGCGCGAGCTGAGCGTTATTTCCACACTCTGCATGAATATCGACAGGTAGGTGGTAAGCTAAGAGACTAATGTCGTTGACAAGTAACTGCTTAATTCTCTTTTTCTTAATACCCGTAATAGGCTGAGCTTCACCTTTCCAAAAGTAACCATGATGAACCAAAATAGCACAAGCATTCTGCTCTACTGCCGCATCTATTAATGCTTGGGAGGCGGTTACTCCACCAACGATTCGCTTAACAGAAGCTCGACCTTCTACCTGGATACCGTTCGGGCAATAGTCCTTAATCTTATCAACCGATAAATATTGCTGAAGATAGGTACTCAATTCTTGTAAGTTAACCGACATGATTACGGACCTAAGCTACTTGATGCGATATTCAGCGGAACGAGCGTGGGCTGTCAATCCTTCACCACGAGCAAGTACCGATGCCACCTTCCCTAACTCACTTGCACCCTCTGCTGAGAAGTGCAAAATCGAAGAGCGTTTCTGGAAATCGTACACACCTAGAGGCGAAGAAAAGCGTGCAGTTCCAGAAGTTGGTAATACATGGTTAGGTCCAGCACAATAGTCACCAAGCGCTTCGGCGGTATAGCGGCCCATAAAGATTGCGCCTGCATGGCGAATCTCTGTCAACAAGGCATCGGGATCTTCTACTGATAACTCCAGGTGCTCAGGTGCTATCAGGTTGCTAACATGAGCCGCTTGGCTCAGAGAGTCGACCTTAATGAATGCTGCCCTGGATACCAGCGATGCTGTGATTATTTCCTCACGCTCCATCGTTGGCAACAATTTGCTAATACTGGCTTCAACCTGATCTAAAAACTGCTCGTCTTGTGATATCAAAATAGGCTGAGCGTTTTCATCATGCTCTGCCTGTGAAAACAGGTCCATTGCAATCCAGTCTGGGTCAGTTTTCCCATCGCAAATCACAAGAATCTCTGAAGGACCGGCAATCATATCAATACCAACGGTACCAAATACTTCTCGCTTGGCGGTCGCCACAAAAATATTTCCTGGCCCAACAATTTTGTCGACTGCTGGAACAGTCGCTGTACCGTAAGCTAAGGCTGCAACCGCTTGAGCACCCCCAATAGTGAAGACACGGTCGACGCCGGAAAGCGCCGCAGCTGCCAATACAAGCTCGTTAACTTCACCCTTAGGTGTTGGCACCACCATGATGACCTCAGGCACACCTGCTACCTTTGCAGGAATAGCATTCATCAAAACAGACGAAGGATAAGCCGCTTTACCACCTGGCACATACAAACCTGCCTTATCAAGTGGTACTACTCGCTGGCCAAGGCGCGTGCCATCCACTTCAGTAAAGTCCCAAGAACCCTGATTCTGTTTTTCGTGATAGCCTTTTACCCGCTGTGCAGAGATCTCCAAAGCCTGCTTTTGATCGGTAGGTAGGCTTTGAAGCGCTTCCATTAAGCGTGCCTTTGGAATCTCTAGCTCAGAGGCACTTCCAACACTCAAACCATCAAACTTAGAAGTGTATTTAACCAAGGCATCGTCGCCAGTAGATTTAACGTCATCCAGAATCGTTTTGACCGTCGCATGAACGTCATGATCAAGCTGATCATCCCATGCAACCAATTGCTTTACAGCAGCTTCAAAATTATCATCAGTACTGGATAAACGTTTAATATCTACCATTGAGATTTTCCTGTGTTAATAGTCATAACTCACCGAAGGTCAGCTTTGATAGCTTTATTTAACGGCTTTCTTCATTTTTTCAATAATTGGTTGAATTTGTGCGTGCTTCATTTTCATTGACGCACGATTCACAACAAGACGAGTTGTAATATCAGGGTGAATCATTTCCCTTGGCTCTAAGCCATTTGCTTTTAGGGTATTTCCGGTATCGACGATATCGACAATTTCATCAGCTAAATCTAATAGGGGCGCCAACTCCATCGCCCCATACAGCTTGATGATGTCAGTCTGAATACCTTGCTGCGAATAGAATGCTTTAGCCAGGTTTACAAACTTAGTGGCAACACGAATTCTTCCCTTAGGGCTAACACTACCTTTTTTCGCAGCAGTCATTAACTTGCATTTGGCAATACCTAAATCTAATGGCTCGTATAGGCCATCCGCGCCATGTTCCATTAGGACATCTTTTCCGGTAACACCGATATCTGCGCCGCCGAATTGAACATATGAAGGCACATCGGTGGCCCGGAGAATAATCATTTTCACATTCTCTACAGTGGTATCAAAAATCAGCTTTCGACTACTGGTGACATCTTCTAGCGGCTCGATTCCAGCCTCTTTAATCAGCGGAAGCGTCTCTTTCAAGATGCGCCCTTTTGACAAAGCAATTATTAGATTCTCTGACATAATTTTTTACTCTTAAACTTCACCGTCTAACTAGGCAGGCGCTTTATTTTTGCACCCAGTAGCTGCAGTTTTTCTTCAATGCATTCGTAACCACGATCAACATGGTAAATACGATCAACAAGCGTATCACCTTTCGCAACAAGCCCCGCAATTACCAATGAAGCAGAGGCACGAAGGTCAGTTGCCATAATAGGCGCAGCATGTAATTGCTCAACCCCGGTAATGATCGCAGTGTTGCCTTCGAGCTTAACGTCAGCCCCCATGCGCATTAACTCGTGAATATGCATAAAACGGTTTTCAAATACTGTTTCTGTAATTGAACCTGTGCCTTCTGCTACGCAATTCATCGATGCAAACTGTGCCTGCATATCAGTTGGAAACCCGGGATAAGGTGCAGTTTTCACTGATACAGCTTTAGGGCGCTTACCCTTCATATCCAGCTCAATCCAGTCTTTCCCTGTGGTAATGTGTGCCCCGGCTTCCTTAAGCTTGACCAGAACTGCTTCCAACAAATCAGCACGTGTGTCTTTAAGCTTTACGCGGCCACAGGTCGCAGCGGCAGCACAAAGGTAAGTACCTGTTTCAATACGATCTGGCAGCACGTCATAATGACAACCTTTTAAGGATGCAACGCCATTAATTTCAATCGTTGCGGTACCGTGACCTTTAACATCAGCTCCCATCGCATTCAGACACTCACCCAAGTCAACGACTTCAGGTTCTCGTGCAGCGTTATTCAGGATGGTTTTACCCTCAGCCAAAGCGGCAGCCATCATCAGGTTTTCAGTACCCGTTACAGTTACCGTATCAAGAAAGATGTTTGCACCTTTAAGCCGACCATTGCTAGAAGCTCTAATATAGCCATCTTCGACCTGTATATCGGCCCCCATTGCTTCGAGACCGCGCAGGTGCAAGTCCACTGGTCGACTTCCTATCGCACAACCTCCAGGCAAAGATACTTCCGCCCGACCGAAATGAGCAAGCAAAGGTCCAAGTACCAAAATAGACGCTCGCATGGTTTTAACCAGCTCATAAGGAGCAGTTAGTTCTTTAATAGTTGACGCATTTATCTCGACACTCATTTTTTCGTCGATCGTCAACTCAACCCCCATGCGTCCCATCAACTCAATCATCGTCGTGACGTCGTGTAAATGAGGAAGATTGCCAACAGTAACGGGTTCATCAGCCAACAAAGCTGCAGCCAGAATGGGCAAAGCTGCATTCTTAGCGCCAGAGATACGAATATCACCGTCAAGCTTTACACCACCACCAATTAATAACTTATCCACGATAAGCATCCTTCTATGTATTTGTTAAATTTGTCTACTGAGATATGCCTAAACAAAAGACTAAGCTTTTTCAGCCCACTCTTGGGGAGTATAGGTTTTGATGATGACCGCGTGTATCGTCCCATCAATTATATATTTATTAAGGCATGCGTAGATTAGCTGCTGTTTTTTTACGGGGCTTAGGCCAGCGAAGACCTCGCCTATCGCTGTAACCTGGTAGTGATAACCGTCAGACTCTACCCTTACTTCGACATCGTCCATTTGATCAAGAATTAGCTTTTCAACTTCTGATGCTTGCATACTCGCCCACTACCCAGTTAATTAATGATTGAAAAATAATAATATCGCTACACATGACAAAAAGGCATGCGTAAAAAGGCGGTATCATACAGGAATCGCAGAAGGGACTAAAGCCGCTTTATTACAAAGCATGCAAGAATAACGAGCAATATAGCCTTAATAAAAGACCAAGCTCTAGACACTAATTAGAGAGCAAAAGGCTAAGCAGATCCACCAGAGAGCTATTCAGCGCCCGCCAAGATCGATTCAACACCACCAACGCGCGCCATATTAAACAAATATTCAGGAAGATTGACATAAGATAATACGCAAGAGTGCTTGTTAGCGGCACGTAAACCACTCAGCAGAATGGCCACGACAATACTACTGACACTCTCTACGCCAGATACATCAATTTTAACAGACTTGTGTTCCGAGGAAGACTCCTGAACAAAGCTCAGAAGCAATGATTTTGCCTCACGAGCCTCACGCTCTGATAACGAACCAGCAAGTGATGCTTCAAGCATATCGCCCTGACTACCTTCCTTGCGTGAAATAGATATCACCTTAGGCACCCTCGGCTACAGAAGCCGTTTCTGGCTTAGTAATGATAATATCAGTACCGTCAGGTTTCTTAATATCTAGGTCGACACTCCACCCATCAATAACTAAGTCGAGGTCGCCTTTGCTTTTCCTATATTGAAGAGCAAAACGATCCCTGAAGGCCAAACCAACGTTGACACCGAAAACAATTACGTTTTCCATCAGCCACTGATTTTCTTTATTTAAATACATCGAATAAGCAACCGGCAGCACAGTGCCATTATCTGTTATCACTTGCATATCAACCACAGCTTTCTTATCACTACGGCTATTAAGCTTGGCTTTTGTTACTTTGATATCAAAGACACCACTTTCCACCAATGTTTTGGTATAGGTCGTATACAAACTATCTTTAAAAACCGAAACAAATCGATTTTTTTGTTCCTTAGAAGCCCTGCGGCCATACTTTCCCATGACACGTGCAGCGATACGACGAAAGTCCACTATTTTATTTAGTGCACCATCCATACTCGCTAAAAAGCGCTCTGGATCAGTTTCGTAGTATTCCCTTTCTACCTTAAATAATTCCAACACTTCAGTAACATTTTTCTCAACAGTCAGCCTGATTTCTTCAGACTCCAGACCCTGACTTGCGGTCGTGGTCGCTGCGTAAGATACTTGAGCTGCTGCAATACCAAGCGCCAAAACCAGCCAAAGAGTAACCAACTTAAATGCTTTATTCATAACGTTAAATTCTTATCAAATAAAAGTGAACCAGATTAGGAACTACCCAAAACTAGTCATTACACCATTAATTAGAGATCTATCTGGCCCGAGGCGAACGCACCAATAATTTTCTCTAAATTCATCGCAGACTGCGTATCAAAAATGGTATCGCCGTCTTTCAATAGCTCTTCTTCCCCACCAACACTGAGATCAACATACTTCTCTCCCAGTAAACCGGCCGTCTGAATCGATGCGACACTATCTGCTGACAGCTGATCAACAGATGAATATATTTCCATCTCTACCAGCGCTGTGTAAGACTGCTCATCAAGACTGATCCCGCTAACCTTTCCAACCGTTACACCAGATAATGACACCCGTCCTCTAACAGCGAGACCGCCTAGGTCGTCAAATTGGGCATATATTTTGTAGGTATCACGCGCCGAATCGCTTGTTAAACCACTCACTTGTATTGCCAAAAACGCCAAGGCAGCGAATCCGGCTATCATAAATACCCCTACAGCCGCTTCTATTGTTCTCTCATACATATGACGTCATTTTCCCTAAAAAGTTTAGTTTATTTTAAATAATTGTTTAGAAAGAGCTAAACATTACCGCTGTTAGTAGGAAGTCCAAGCCAAGCACCGCTAGCGATGAATATACGACGGTTTTAGTGGTAGCTATACTAATCCCTTCTGATGTAGGAATACTATCGTATCCTTGGAACACTGCTATCCATGTACAGACCAATCCAAACACAACACTCTTGATAATGCCATTTACAATATCTTCACGAAACTCTACCGAGCCCTGCATATTAGCCCAAAACGACCCCTCGTAAACACCCAACCAGTCTACGCCAACGAGCAAACCGCCAAAAACACCAACCATACTAAAGATTGCAGCCAGAAGCGGCATCGAGATAAAACCAGCCCACAAGCGAGGTGCAATAACGCGCTTTAAGGGGTCAACACCCATCATTTCCATACTACTGAGCTGCTCGGTAGCCTTCATCAGGCCAATTTCTGCCGTTAAAGCTGAACCTGCGCGGCCAGCGAACAGTAACGCTGTCACCACCGGCCCCAGCTCTCTAACCAGTGTTAAGGCAACCATCTGCCCAACAGCTTGTTCTGAACCATAATCGACGAGAATGCTGTAGCCCTGTAAAGCAAGCACCATACCGATAAACAAGCCGGATACAATAATAATAACAAGCGACAACACTCCGACGTGATATAACTGTTTGACCAGAAGGCGAAAGCCTTTGAGGTTTGGCGTTAAACCGAAAATAGCACGGAGCAAGAAAATCCCCGAACGCCCCATCGCCGCCCAAAAATCTATTCCCTTACGTCCATATTGAACAAAAAAATCAATCACTAAGCTAATCTCACACTTGAAGGAACTATGGGCTACCCTAACAATTCGCTACGAAAATCTGTAGCCGGGTAATGAAAAGGAACAGGGCCATCAGGCAAACCGTTAAGAAACTGCTTTACCAGCGGAGAGCCTGAGGTTTTTAGCTCCTCTGGAGAACCTTCACCAATGACAACACCGTCAGCCAAGATTACAGCATGATCACAGATGCTTAGGGACTCTGTAATATCATGCGAAACCAGCACGCTCGTTAAGCCTAATGCATCATTAAGCAAGCGAATCAATTGAACCAGCACTCCCATCGCAATAGGGTCCTGACCTGCAAAAGGTTCATCATACAAAATTAATTCGGGGTCCAAAGCAATGGTTCTTGCCAGGGCAACTCGCCGCGTCATCCCGCCCGACAACTCAGAGGGCATCATCTCTCTTGTGCCTCGCAAGCCCACGGCATGGAGCTTCATCAAGACAATATCTCGAATGATATCCTCAGGCAGATTAGTATGTTCGCGAAGAGGGAAAGCAACATTCTCATAAACACTCAGATCGGAGAATAGCGCTCCACTTTGAAAGAGCATTCCCATTTTCTGACGAGCTTCAAACAAATCTTTACGCTTAAGCTTGCTAACATCGACTCCGTCAACCAGTATCTCACCACTTACAGGCCGTAACTGACCACCGATCAATCTCAGCAGAGTAGTCTTTCCGGTTCCACTAGGCCCCATTATTGCGGTAACTTTTCCACGAGGGATATGCAAGGTCGCACCATTGAAAATACTTCGATGCCCTCTGACAAAATGGAGATTATTAATTGTTATATATGAATCCAAGATAGATTATCCCTAAACCTAGTAAATTCGCCACCGACTGACGCATTGCTTGGCTATTTAAACAAAGCTGCCTCATAGAGCCAAGGAAATTTAGCAATTTATTTGTACTTAATTCTCATCTTCATCAAATTGCTTTGCAATTACAAATTGGACATAATCACTTGCTTGCAATACCTGGCGATATCTTCACTAATAGGTATACTAAGGCCCTTCATTACACCCCTAGAAAAAACATTGATTAGATACTAACCTATGCTTCTATTTTCTTTAGCAATTATCCTCGGGCTTATTGTTCTTATTTGGAGTGCTGACCGATTCGTCAGTGGCGCCGTCGCTACAGCGCTCAACCTTGGCATGACACCGATGATGATCGGCTTAACAGTTGTTGCCTTCGGCACCTCAGCTCCCGAATTAATTGTTTCAGGTACTGCAGCACTAGACAATGCAAGTCACCTTGCGGTAGGAAATGCGATCGGTTCGAATATCGCAAACATTGCCCTAGTACTTGGCGCAACAGCACTGGTCTCGGCCATCCCCCTTAAAAAGGCAATTCTGAAGGTTGAGTTCCCGGTACTCATGGTCGCGACTTTCTTGGCCACCCTATTACTCAGTGACGGCATGCTGGATGCACTCGACGGTGTTGCACTATCTATAATTTTGTTTATTTCACTCATTGCTCTCGCCAAACTTCAAAACGCACCCGCGGGAGAAATCGATGAAATAGAAGACAGCAGATCCATCTCTGCAAAAAAAGCCTACATTCTTCTAGCTATAAGTATTGCTCTATTGCTCGCCAGTTCAAAGCTTTTGGTTTGGGGGGCAGTTGGCATCGCTACCGAGCTCGGCGTGAGCAAAATCATCATCGGCTTAACGATTGTTGCCATTGGAACCAGCCTACCCGAACTTGCAGCCTCCATTGCAAGCGCCCTTAAAGGCCATCACGACCTTGCCTTGGGAAACATTATCGGCTCAAACTTGTTTAATCTATTAGCAGTGCTAGCAATTCCTGCATTTCTTCACCCAATCTCACAGGGTGGCATCCCGATTAGTGAAGAGACACTATTCCGAGACTACGCTCTCATGTTTGCCCTGACCTTCGGGCTCGCTGCCATGGTTTATATCAAGCACGCAACCAAGAAGAACAGCCTTGGACCGGTAGCCGGCACGCTATTACTTGCTATCTATGGTGGCTACCTTTATGTATTGTACGAACAAACTGTACTTGCCTAGTTACAACACCTTCAACTTCACAACTAAGACTTTAGGGCCACCAACATGACTTTTAACGCACTTCCAAAAAACATTGCAGATAAAGCAGCCAGTATTAAACTCGTCGCACTCGATGTTGACGGCGTCATGACTAGCGGCAGTGTTTATTTCTCTGCACAAGGAGACGAACTAAAAGCCTTTAATATTCTTGATGGCCAAGGAATTAAAGCACTAATGAAGCATGATATCGAAGTCGCTATTATCACAGGTCGAACCTCAGCACTAACGGCGAGGCGCGCAAAAGACCTTGGCATTAAAAACATCCTTCAAGGAAGAGAAGACAAAAAAATTGCCCTAGGTGAAATTAGCGAAGAACTCGGTATTTCCTTTGACCAAATATGTTACGTGGGCGATGACTTACCTGACTTATCTGCAATCACCAGCGTGCAGCTAGGCATCACAGTTCCCAATGCGCATAGCCTTATTAAAAAGCATGCAGCACATTGCACTCAAACCCCTGGCGGCCAAGGTGCTGTCCGTGAAGTTTCTGACCTTATCCTGGAAGCTAAAGGACTTCTGGAAGCGTACCACCAGAGCTATTTATCTTAGACTCAAAACAGGCTATTTATGCTTAACCCGAGCCATTACAGACCTTTAATCATTGCCCTAGCCTGCCTTGCACTGGGTCTACTTTTATTTTCTGAAGAAAAGATAAAAGATACCCAAAAAAGCGCATCAGAAGCAGGTACAGACAGGCCCGCTGCATTCGTCGAAGGCGCAAGATTTACGCTATATGATGACAAAGGCTTCTCAACCAACTTACAAAGTAAAAGCGCATTATTTTACGCACAATCTGACCAAATCGATATCGAGCACATTGAGGCGACACTCTCAAATGAACAGGGAGAAATAATTCAACTTAGTGCCAACAATGGTGAAATCCAGCCAGACAGCGATACACTAATGCTTTCCGGAAATGTCATCATCGAGCAGATTATCCCCAGCGATAAAACATGGAGCATTGAAAGCGATCAAATATCGATAGACCGAAAACAGGCCTTTATCTCATCAAACCAAGCCGTTACCATTAGGAAAGATCAAAGCGTCATTCAAGCAACCGGCTTAAACGGCTGGCTTAATGAAAAACGCATTGAACTCCTTAGCAATGTCAGAGGACAGTATGCCTTCAATAAATAGCTTGCTCCGTGCCACCCTGTTAACCCTTTTGCCTGCTTTTTGTTTTGCAATCGACCCGAGCAGTAAACTTCCAATATCCATAGAGTCAGACCAGGCTAGCCTTGACGACCAGAATGGCACGTCAACCTATACCGGCAATGTCATAATCTCCCAAGGTTTATCTCGCCTAGAAGCAGATAATATTTCTGTAAAGGCGACAAATCGCAGCATTACAACCATCCAGGCCTCTGGCCAGCCAGCACACTTTGTACAACAAGTAAGCGCCGATAGCCCGAACACTCATGGCTATGGCAGCTCTATTACTTATATTGCAAAAGACAACTTGTTACGTTTTTCCGGCCAAGCTAAGTTAGTACAACAAGACAACTCCTTTTCAGGTGAAGAAATAGAGTACGACATTGTACGAAGAGCTATACGCGCCAAGGGAGATCAGACCCAAGGGTCTCGAGTTAAAATTCATTACTACCCTAATGCCGAGACCGCATCGGAAAATACTGAAGTGCCACTAATAAAAGGTTCTCCAGAAAACGAAAACAAACTGCCACTCGAACCTGCTCCAAATGCCGAGTCCGGTGCCGAGCAAAAGCAATAGACCTGAGCAACAATGAAAACTTTAAAAGCAGAAAACCTAGCCAAGGCCTATGATAAACGCCAAATAGTTAAAGATGTTTCCCTGACTATCAACAGCGGTGAAGTGATCGGGCTGCTCGGCCCTAACGGTGCTGGTAAAACCACTTGTTTCTATATGATTGTAGGCCTGGTTAAGCATGATAAAGGCAAGATATCAGTTAATGATACCGACCTATCATCCATGGCTATGCATGATAGGGCACGAAACGGTGTCGGCTACCTGCCCCAGGAAGCTTCAATATTTAGAAAGTTAAGTGTTCGAGACAATATCCTGGCGGTACTAGAGATTAGAAAAGATCTTTCTCGCAGCGAAAGGCGACAAAGAATGGAAGCCTTACTCGAAGAGTTTCACATCACTCACATCAAAGATAGTCTTGGCATGGCCTTGTCAGGCGGTGAACGTAGGCGAGTGGAAATAGCCAGAGCTTTAGCAATGGAGCCTGACTTCATTCTACTCGATGAGCCCTTCGCAGGTGTCGACCCAATATCGGTCAACGACATCAAGTCAATCGTCTCTCACCTTAAAAGTAAAAATATCGGCGTACTCATAACCGATCACAACGTTAGAGAAACGCTGGATATTTGTGAAAAAGCCTATATTGTTGGTGATGGCCATATCATTGCTTCAGGAAGTGCTGAAGACATTCTGAATAATGAAAAGGTCAAACAAGTCTACTTGGGCAATCAATTCAAATTATAAGCCAGTGGCTAGTTCATAGCATTCGATTCGAACAGCATATACAAACAATTAAGCATGACTTTCAGCTTAGAAATGAGTAGCATGCAATTTTCACGTCAACAAGACGATAACTTGATCTAAAACAATTATTTGTAGGCTGGTAACGTAAATATACTTTTATTTGTTTCACACTTTGCTATCTTCGCACTACACTTGTGTAAATGAAGTAAATATAAATACGTTTATTCACAGCGACCATTTCCGCAAAATATAATAAGCGACAATACATGATTCAAAATTTAAGTCTTAAGTTGGTGACATCCTCATGAACATGAAGGTTTCTCTCCAATTAAAGCTCGGTCAACAACTGACAATGACACCTCAATTGCAGCAAGCAATCCGCTTGCTACAATTGTCGACTCTTGACCTTCAAAACGAAATACAAGAAGCATTGGAATCTAATCCTATGCTCGAACTCCAGGACGATAACAACGAGCCTGGAAATACAAGTGATAAACAAGAAAATCAGAATGAAAGTCATCAAAATGATGGCAACGAGTACGCCTCTCAGGACAACCAACAAAGCAGTAGTACAGACACCAGTTCGAGCGAAGCACCTGCTAGCAATGAAGCCGACACGCCTAGTGAAGAGTGGTCAGATACTATACCGGAAGATCTGCCTGTTGATACGGCTTGGGATGACATATATACAAACAATGCGCCCAGTGGTCCCGTTCCCGAAGATGACAACAATGCCTTCGAACAAAGAAACGCTGCTACCGAGTCTCTTGCAGATCATCTAGATTGGCAACTTAACCTTACCCCCATGTCTGATCGCGACCGATACATTGCGATGTCATTAATCGACGCAACAGATACAGACGGCTACCTAACGAATACCGTTGAAGAGATACACGAGGGGCTGCACAACTCAGATGACGAAGACCCGGTTGAATTAGATGAAGTTGAAGCCGTCTTAAAACGCGTGCAGCACTTTGATCCACCTGGGGTATTTGCCAAAGACCTGCCCGACTGTTTGCTGCTACAGTTACGCCAGCTACCAAAAGATACGCCCTGGCTACCACAAGCAAAGCTTGTAATCAGCCACTACCTGAACTTATTAGGATCAAGAGACTACGCTCAACTAATGCGACGCAGCCGCCTTAAAGAGCATGAACTGAAAGAGGTTATCTCTCTAATTCAGTCTTTGAACCCTAAACCAGGTGAATCCATTGCTTCTTCCGAGCCTGAGTACATTGTGCCAGATGTCGTCGTAAAGAAAGAAAAAGGACGCTGGAAAGTTGAGCTCAACCCAGAGATTGCGCCAAAAATAAGGGTCAATGCAAATTATGCTTCGTTTATAAAGAGAGCTGACTCCAGTAACGACAACACCTTTATGAAGGATCAACTTCAAGAAGCAAAGTGGTTTATTAAAAGCCTACAAAGTCGTAACGAGACGCTTCTAAAAGTGGCAAGTAAGATAGTAGCTCACCAACAAGGCTTCCTTGACTATGGTGATGAAGCGATGAAGCCGCTGATTTTACATGATATTGCTGAAGCGGTAGAAATGCATGAGTCCACCATATCTCGTGTGACAACACAAAAGTACATGCATACGCCACGAGGCATATTTGAACTCAAATACTTTTTCTCAAGCCACGTCAGCACAACTACTGGCGGAGAGTGCTCGTCAACAGCGATTCGCGCAATTATTAAGAAGTTAATATCAGCAGAAAACCCTAAAAAACCTCTTAGCGATAGCAAGATTGCCGACTTGTTGAAAGAGCAAGGAATTAACGTCGCCCGCCGCACTATCGCAAAATACCGCGAAGCGATGTCGATCCCCCCATCGAACGAAAGAAAAAGATTGGTTTAATACAATATTTGATAACTTGCTGCCTGCAGCAAGTTGATTTGATAAGCGAAAAGTGAGTCAATATTCAACTCTCGCTAAAAATAACGATGATAGGAGAATACTATGCAATTAAATATCACTGGCCATCATGTAGATTTAACTGATGCACTTAAAGAATATGTGAAAACCAAATTGCAAAAGCTAGAGCGCCATATTGGCGGCATTAGCAACGTACAGGTAACCCTTTCTGTATCGAAACAAGCACATATTGCTGAATCAACGCTACATATCGCTGGTGCAGATATCCACGGCCACGCCGAGAACGACGACATGTATGCCGCTATCGACCAGCTAGTTGATAAGCTAGACCGTCAAATTCTTAAGCACAAGGAAAAGAAAGTTGACCGCGCACACGGCGCAGCAGCACGCTAGTTATTAGCGATCTTTAGAGTCGAAAAATGTCTGAAAATAAAATTACTATCGAGGCCATCTTGTCACCGGAGCTAACCCAACGCGGTTTGCCCGGTGGTAGCAAGAAAAAAGTTCTTCAACAGGCTGCACACCTGGTCTCAAAACAATTTCCTCATCTTGATGAAACTGAAATATTTGACAACCTTATTTCTCGTGAACGACTGGGAAGCACGGGAGTTGGGCAAGGAATTGCCATTCCCCACAGCAGACTGGAAAACTGCAAACAAGTTATTGGTTGTCTATTTACACTTGAAAAAAAGATACCTTTTGACTCGATAGATAACGAAGACGTTGATATTCTTTTCGTTTTACTTGTCCCCTCCGAGGCGACGAGCGAGCACCTGGATCTTTTAAGTCAAATTGCAGAGAAGTTCAACAACACTGCTTTTTGCGATAGTTTAAGGGAATCTGCTACAGGCACTGAACTTTATCAGAAAATAATTGCTTAAGACCTACAAACCTTAGAAGCTCAAAATTGCTAGGAACTTCTTATGAAGCTCGTTATTGTCAGTGGCAGATCCGGTTCCGGAAAAAGCACGGCCCTTCACGTCCTTGAAGACATGGGGTATTACTGCATTGATAATTTACCGGTTGGGCTTTTACTAAACCTTGGTAAACAATCACTACAAGGTAAAGATACAAGGTTAAGTAACGTTGCGATCAGTATCGATGCTAGAAATCTGCAGGGTGGAATAGAAGCATTCCCCCAAGTTTACGAGAAGCTAAAGCAGATGGAGATTGATGTCGATATCATTTTTCTTGACGCACAAAGTGAGACGCTCCTAAAGCGCTTTCACGATACTCGACGCAAACACCCACTTAGCAGCACAACACACTCACTCACCGAAGCGATTGAAACCGAAAGAACGCTTCTCGACCAGCTGGCACTAAAAGCTGACCTGACTGTCGACACTACGAAACTAACCCTATACGAGTTAAGAGACCTCATAAAACTTAGAGTGACAGGCAAACGAGAGCAAGAGCTCGCCATACTCTTTCAATCATTTGGTTTCAAAAATGGTGTTCCTAGCGATGCAGATTACGTATTCGACGTTCGCTGTTTGCCAAACCCATACTGGGACCCAAACCTTCGTACTTTTAGTGGATTAGATAAGCCCGTCGTAGACTTCATGAACGCCCAACCCGAATCCATACTAATGAAGGAAGATATCATTAACTTTCTCAGTAAATGGCTTCCTCAATTCAAAGCATCAAACCGTAGCTACATGACTATCGCGATCGGCTGTACCGGCGGCCATCACAGATCGGTCTATATTAGCGAACAGCTTGGTGCGCACTTCAAGTCGCAATTTGATAATGTCCAAATTCGCCACAAAGAGCTACCTTCACCTCACAAAACGTAATAAACTACCCTCTTTTCATTAGCTTAGTAGAACATCCATGCTTTCAGAACAAATCGAAATTATTAACAAACTTGGTCTCCATGCCCGTGCAGCCGCTAAATTTGTCGGTACTGCAACACGCTTTGAAAGCAGTATTAAAATCGCAAAGGATGGCCGAGAAGTCGATGGTAAAAGCATTATGTCTGTGATGATGCTCGCCGCAAGCTGCGGATCTTTTGTTGAAATCAGCTGCGAAGGTGCGGATCAGGAAGAAGCAATGACAGCGATCAAAGACTTGATCAATGATAGGTTTGGAGAAGGCGAATAAGCGCTCACTAAATTTCAAGCCCCCCACTCTTATCAGCTCCAATAAACTAGAACTCACTTTATAAAAGCAAACTAAGGCTCTGTTTATTGGATTATTCTGACTGTCGAAGTGTCAATTCATGCGCTATACTTAAGCAAACGTTTAAGCTATCTATATAGGTCTAATTGTAATCATCACTTCACCAGGCTTATCTGTTTTATCACTTAGCAGTTAACTAGAGATCAACGTGTTCCATGCCTAGCCAATTTTCAAACAAAAGCGCTAAAGAGAAACTTCATAGTGTAAATGAAGTAATCGAAAGCGGCTCTATCCGGCAAATTGAAAGGGTTGTGAACAAGGGGCTAAACGCAAGTGATATTGCACACCTAATTGAATCCTCTCCACCGCGAGAGCGAGCACTAATATGGCGCTTGCTGAATGACGATTTAAAAGGTGAAGTCCTACAAGATCTCTCTGAAGACATACAGGCGCACTTCCTCAGCAAGTTAAATGCTCAGGAAGTCGTAAACTTCACAGAAGACCTCGATACAGATGATCTCGCCGACATACTTCAGCAGCTACCTGACAATGTATCAGCTGAAGTCCTTGAGTCAATGGACACGCAAGACCGTGCCCGTGTCGAGGAAGTCCTCTCATATCACGAGGACACTGCCGGCGGCTTAATGAATACAGATACCGTCACCATCCGCCCCGGTATCACTATTGACGTTGTGTTGCGTTACTTAAGAAGACACCGTTCCTTACCAGAAATGACTGACAAATTGTTGGTTGTTAGTCGTAAAGATGAGCTAGTCGGAACTCTGCCACTTAATAAATTACTTGTCTCTAATCCCACTGCCACGGTTCGGGAAGTAATGGAAACTGACACCATTACCATAGATGTCAATCTGACCGATAGCGAAGTAGCTAATCTATTTGAAAGAAGAGATCTCGTCTCTGCGCCGGTTATTAACAAGGAAGGCATCCTTCTGGGCAGAATTACAATCGATGACGTGGTTGATGTCATCAGAGAAGATGCTGACCATTCGCTAATGAGCATGGCAGGTCTTGATGAAGAAGAAGATACATTCGCCCCCGTTAAGCAAACAAGCAAGCGCAGAGCTATATGGCTTGGCATCAACTTGATTACTGCCTTCATCGCATCAACAGTGATTGGCGTATTCAAAGAAACCATCGAGCAAGTCGTAGCGCTCGCCGTATTGATGCCTATCGTCGCCAGCATGGGGGGCGTCGCAGGTAGCCAAACATTAACACTGGTTATTAGAGCTATTGCTGTTGGCCAAATCAGCCATTCAAATCTGTCATGGCTGTTAAACAGAGAGTTTCTAGTATCCATAATCAACGGCACACTTTGGGCTTTTGTGGTCGCTGTCGCCGCCATTCTTTGGTTTAACGACCTAACGATTGGCCTGGTGATCGCTGCAGCAATGGTCATTAATCTAGTCGTAGCCGCCATCGCTGGCACAATCCTGCCTATTTACCTAAAATCAAAAAGCATTGATCCTGCACTAGCTGGTAGTGTTATCCTTACCACAATTACCGATGTTGTAGGCTTTTTGTCATTCTTGGGCTTGGCAACTTTTGCCTACGCGAACTAGTAAGACTCCATTAATATATTTTTTTGTTATACCATACAGGTACCCAAGTAATGAGCGATTTTGACCAATACCACGACGAAGATGATCTAGAATTTGAGAAAAGTAAAAGTCAGGTCAAGCGCGAGATGGAAGCACTCCAGGCTTTAGGCCGAAAACTTACTGAACTAAAGCCAGCTCAGCTAAAAAAAGTGCCAATGAGTGAAGATCTGACTCATGCAATAAAAGAGTCCTACAATATTCGTCAAAATGAGGCGAAAAGGCGGCACCTTCAATTCATTGGTAAGCTAATGCGCGCAGAAGACGCTGAAGCGATTCAGTTCGCAATTGATCAGTTTGACTCCAGCAGTCAACGATATGCTCAAGAGCTTCACCAAATGGAGTCCTGGAGAGACCGTTTGATTAGCGGTGGAAATGATGTGCTTAGTAATTTTATTTCCGACAACCCTGATACAGACGTACAACACCTGAGAGCGCTCGTTCGCAACGCTAAGAAAGATCACGACCAGCAAAAGAATACTGGCGCGGGTAAAAAGCTGTTTCAATATATTCGAACGATTACTCAAGATATTGAGTAAAGCCAGCTAACTTGAAAATAGCGGCATCGCTGCGCGAATTTTATTCAAGCCTTTAAAATCCAAATTCGCACTACAAATACCAGCTCCTTTGCCGAGCTGGTTTAATATGTTTCCCCAAGGGTCGATGATCATACTCTGTCCCCAAGTTTTACGCCCACGGCTATGCTCTCCACCCTGATTTGCAGCAATAACAAAGCACTGGTTTTCAATAGCTCGCGCACGCAACAATAACTCCCAATGAGCTTGGCCGGTTTTTTCGGTAAAAGCAGAAGGTACAAGTAATATTTTTGCCCTTGCCCTACGCATGTCCTGATACATCTCTGGAAAGCGCAAATCATAGCAAATTGAAAATCCGATTCCGGCCTGAGTACCATCTTCGAAACTTATCGTTTCAACTACGGTTCTTTCACCGGGACAAAAGGTATCCGACTCACGATACTCGCCATGCTCATCACCGACCTCAACATCAAATAAATGTTGCTTATCATAGTAGGCCTGTACTTCACCTGAGATATTAATCAGAAGACTACGACTAAAATATCGTTGCTTCCCTTGTGAACTAAGTGAGAGCGAAGCGGGGAACGGCAAACTACCCAAAACCAGGTTGATAGAATTATTTTTGGCAAATTGACGAAAGGCTTCCAAATATCCTTCGAACTTTTCCTGAAGCTGGGAATTTAGTGCGCTGCCGAAATAAAGAAAGTTTTCAGGGAAAACAACTAGCTCACAATCAGAACCAGAAAATTCACGCTCGAGTACCTCCATCGCCAGCTTGAAATTTTCTTCTGGCTCATCAGTACTGACCGTTTGAATGCATGCAACTCGAACCACGGCGTTACCTTATATAATTGATTGATGTCGTAGTATTTTAATTCGGTGCCAAATTGCTTTCTGCACCCGCATCACTCTCTTCTATTGGTGGCGTTACTCGCTGAGGCGTTTGAGTCGTCTTACGTTTTTTCTTGCTCGCGTTTACCGCCTCTTTTAATTCCACTATAGGCTTTTGCCACGTACCCGTAATATCGTATCGGGAAGTAGTTAAAGCACTTAAGGGTTCACCAAGCAATTTGTCTGCAAGCCAAACTAAACCTCCAATTTGAGGAGCACCAAGAACGAGAGCTGCCAAAGGCACATTCTGCGAAAAAGGCAGCTCAATAAGCATGTCCAGGTCCAGCGCCTTACTCGCTAAGTCACTACTTCCGTTTATGGTGTACTTCCCTGCCGGCCCATCAATGACCAAGGGTTTAGAGAGTGTAAGTAAGCCCTGATCTATACTTGAGTTCATCGTAAAAGAGTCGAAGCCGACCCCACTTTTATACAGGTCGGAGAAATCCAGCTTTAAACGACGCATTATCGCTTCAGCGTTCAAGATGCCGAACAGACGTAAAGCACCTGTTTTTTCATCGTCAGTTTGCAGAAATCCATCTTCGAGTATCAGTGACAGAGAGCCTGATAGTTTACCTAGCGAAAAGTCCTTAGGTGCACCAGGCCAGGTAAGCGCAAGCTTTGAACTAAAGTCATCACTACTCACAAGAGGATCAATACCTGCCAATCTGAATACATTTTCAAAATGCCTACCTTTGCCATCCATTGTCAGAATGCTGGTCTGTAAATTGTCTTCTGAAACCTGCCAATTAAGCCGTCCGGAAAACTGGCTACCTTTAACACTGCCTTTTATATTTGAGAATATCGCTCCTGTTGGCGACGACTGCAAATTACCACTCCAAGCACCTAGTTTTCGACCATCTAACTGCAAGTTAGACGCGGAGAATTCGACATTACTAAGCGTTCTAGGGTCAATTGGCGCACTATCTTCCTTTAAGTCTGAACTTGGTGTATCGCTACTTAATACCAGTTTGCTGAAATCTGCCTTGATAGAGCCATCAGTATTCGGCAGAACTATTTTTCCGGAGATATCCTCGCCTCTCAACTCAACTTGCCACTCATCACTTGGCTGAGAAATTTCTATACGAGCTTGTTTTAACTTATGATCAAATGCAGTTGTAGAAGCAACATCTAACTGAACTTTCTTAAGAATACTTTCCGTATTATTATCACTATCCAGCTCCCAAGGTAAGGCTATTAAATCGCCTACAAAGTCGATCCATGAATCTGCATCTAGTTCATTGAGATTAGCCGCGATGTTGAGGCCACTTAAGTCTGGCGCTTCCATACTAGCCTTATTTATCGAAACCTCTCCAAATGAAAATTTACCATCCACAAACAATAATTCGGTGTTGAGCGCCTGACTATTATCCAAGTTCAGTTTAGACAATACCAACATCTGCGAAGGTTTGAGTTTTAGACGAGTAATGAAATCCTCTCGTTGATCAACATGTTTCGCCAAGGGCCAAGGCCAGTCGCGCGTCAAGCCTTTTAAATTACTTCGAATATCAACAAAAGGCTCAGACTCCTTATGATTTGGGAGGTATAGTTCAGCGAGGTAATCGAAGCTTCCACCCAAAAACGCCGTAGTTTGATAGCCAAAAAAGTCGAAAACCTGTTCGATATCGGTATTACCTGCCAGGCTTATATTCGTTTGTGAGAGGTCTCTAAATTCATTACTTTCAAGATCAGTAAGCAGATAATCGTATGTAGCTGGATCAAAAGAAGTAGAAATATTTAGCAATGCAGGCTTCCCGAAAGCAATAACCTCTACGTCATTAGCTGTTACGCCCTTATCTTCTGTAACGTCGAGGACACCTGTCACGCGGTCAAAACTGATTCCAGAATCGGGATGATGAAGCTTAACCCCTTCTAAAGTCGAGCGAATAAGATAAGCAAGCTCAGCGCCGTCATCTCCTTCGGATACGGGTATATCCAAGAGTACGTCAACATCAAAGTCACCTTCGAACACTAACTGCTCTGCAACAGCTTCAGTATGTTCAGAGATTGGTGACTCAGCCAACCAATACTGTAAGTTTTCAGATGTAGCCTTTGTACTGCTTTCTATTCTAAGTATTGAGCTGGCTGCCCCTTCAGGCTCAAGCATTGTAGCTCGAACTTCATTTAGCTTTGTGTCGACAATTTTGGCCTCAGGAGCAATAACCAGCAACTGACCATTTTGAAGTGAGATATTCGCGTTTAGTTGCTCAGCAGGCGGCCAATTCCTGTCAAAGTCGAGCACCAGGTTTTCAGTATTCAGGTCGATGCTAGAAGTAAAGCTGTTGTCTGCAGTAATAGTTTCAACTGATCCGTGCCCCAGGTAAACTCCTGAAACAACGGTACCGGACCTTAAGGCATCGACTAACCAATCATGTAGACCTGAACCAACAATATAGTAAGGCACAAAAGACGGAGCGCTGGGAGCACTAAGATCTTGAAGAGCAATGGCTAAATCCAAGTAATCTTCATCGCCCTCTCCGTTTAGCCTTATAGAAAAATCACCATATACCAAACCTCCGTCTTGTTGCACCAAGCGCAAGCCATCAGAATAAACGTCTACGCCGTCTTCTTGAATATCCCACGCAACGTAACCATCAGCCTTTGCCATCGTCCAAGGCTCAAGAAATAATTCCGGGAAACCCAGCTCAAAGTCATGACTTGAAAAGTTTACGAAGCCTCCCTGATTATCAGCAAATACATATCCATTGATACCCATCCCGGAGGGTGTTCCTTCATAAGCATCTAGAGAGACCTGATCAAGCTCAGCTTCAAAGGTAAATGATGAGGCGTCTTTTTGATGTTCGATATTGATCCAGGCGTTTTTTAGTTGCCCTTCTGGCTGACTAATCTCAAGACGATCATGAAGATTATCTGACAAAAGCCCAGACGCGAGCCCCAATTGAGCAAGACAGTAAATATCGAGTTCTGACATCGATACCTTTGTTTGCGATGCATCACTGTTAATATTAATAACATCGCTTTGACACAAGCTCCCTTTCCAGGAGAAATTAAGGCCGTAAACAGACATATTCTGACCCTGATTGCTCTTTTGCCAATGGTAATCGAAAGCCAGGTTTCGTATTGGCGGAACGGATTGTTCCCCCGCACGCCAATTCATTTCATTTAGCTGAAGGTTGCCTTGAATTGATGTAAGACTAAACCCTTCGAATTCTAACCATGCACGCGTGCTTGCGGAAATATCATCAATTGATAGACTTTCCCAGCTATAAACTTGTAGCAATTTACCAAAGAATTCAGCGGAGCGTGCTTCGATATATAAGCTAGTCTTCATTCTTGATTCAGTTAACACGCCCTTACCTTCCAGAGAAAAAGATAATAAGGAACTAGCACTGTCAGACTCTCGAATCGAGCCGCTAATGAAGACACTATCATCGTGGTAAGTTAAGGAGCTGTTGGGAATTCTAAGAGTTTGAACCAAGCCTTTATTGTTATGTAAGGAGAGGCTTAAATCGTTAAGGTAGATTTTCGCTTGCCCAAGTAGAGCTTCTATATCTATTGGCAAGGCAGTTGGTGTCGCCTTCTCTTGCTGCTGTAACAATTCTTTTAAATCTACCGGTGTTGAAGCGACGGACCAGGCACCATCCTCAAACTGTTGCATACTAAGCTCAGTATGCTCAATCATGATTTCCTTGATAGAAGGCTGGAGATTAAGAAGAGAGTTGAGGAATGAAGCCTGTATACGTATACGCCCAACATAAGCGTAGCTCTGCCCGTTGACGCTAAGGCCGTGAATATTGAGCGTTGGGTCAAGACCACGCCAAGCAGAGTTCAATTGACGAATTTCAACACGCTGACCACTTAACTCAGATAGGTAACGCTCTAGATCAGGACGGTAGTCTTCAAGAAATATACTGGCTATTCTTAGCCCGAGTACGTACAAGGCAACCAGAAATAATACCGAAAAGGCAATCGTTATTAACTTAATCCTAATGATTTTCAGTATTTTATTCTTCACATTGTCACGCTAGACTAAGACTACATCAAATTGTCCCTGATTATACATGACTTCTACTTGAAACTTGATTTGCTTGCCAATGAAGGTTTCCAAGTCAGCAACATTGTCAGACTCCTCATCGAGTAAGCGATCAATCACGTTTTGCGAAGCCATAACCAAATAGATATTTGCGTCATAAGCACGATTCACCCTGAGAATCTCACGCATAATTTCATAACAGACTGTTTCAGCGGTCTTTAACACACCAGTGCCATCACATACAGGGCAAGGCTCACACAAGGTTTGCCCCAAGCTTTCAGTGGTACGCTTACGTGTCATTTCAACCAGGCCAAGCTCTGAAACGCAACTTACCGTTGTACGTGCATGGTCTCGCTCAAGCATTTTCTCTAACATTCGTAGAACCTGGCGCTTATGTTCCTCATCCTCCATATCGATGAAGTCGAGAATGATAATCCCGCCAAGATTTCTTAAGCGCAATTGCCTACCAATGGTCCTTGCAGCTTCGAGATTGGTCTTGAATATGGTCTCTTCAAGATTACGATGCCCGACAAAACCGCCGGTATTCACATCAATCGTGGTCATAGCTTCGGTTTGATCAATGATTAGATAGCCACCAGACTTAAGTTGAACCTTTTTTCCCAGCGCCTTCTGAATTTCATCATCAACATTATATAAATCGAATACAGGTCGTTCACCTGGGTAATACTCAAGCCGCTTACTAACATCAATGAGAAAGTTTTCGGAGAACTCCTTTACAATCCCATAACTTTCTTTTGAATCGATTCTAATTTTCTCGGTTTGAGGCTTTACCAGATCTCTTATCGCACGTGTAAACAGCGGCAAATCCTGATAGACAACAGATGGAATTGCGTTCTCTTTGATTCGCTGCTTTAGTTTTTTCCAAAGGCGCTCCAGGAACTTTATATCTGCCGTAAACTCATCTTCTCCTGCACCTTCGGCCGCAGTACGCACAATAAAGCCCGAGCCTGCCTCTTCGTTATCTACCTGACAATTCAAAACAAGCTGCTTTAAACGCTCTCGCTCTACTTCATCTTCGATACGTTGAGATATACCAATATGTGAAACACTTGGGATATAAACCAAGTAACGGCTAGCAATTGACAGCTGAGTGGTTAAACGGGCACCTTTCGTACCAATGGGATCCTTGATGACTTGAACAACAAGCTCTTGACCTTCGCGCAACAATAATGCGATATCTGCATTATTCTCACTTTCGCCAGTTTCACCGACTTGTGGGTTAGAGGTGATATCAGAAACGTGTATAAATGCGGCGCGCTCAAGACCAATATCAACAAATGCAGCCTCCATTCCAGGAAGCACACGGACTACTTTTCCTTTGTAGATATTACCAACGAAGCCACGACAACTTGAACGCTCGATATACACTTCTTGCAGCATTCCGTTTTCTACAAGCGCTACACGAGTTTCAACCGGCGTAACGTTAATTAAAAGCTCTTCACTCATAGCACTACCTGAAACTTTCCTGTCAAAATAATAAGATTAGCAGCTATTGAAACGAAGCGGCATATCAAAGCGTTTTTTTATTATCGCAATGCAAAAACAAGACGGTCGGTGAAAATTAATACAAAAGGCCAAACTAAGGCGCTTGATAGTGCAGCTCCCAGATAAGACATATTATTATCGACAGCGCCAAGCGCTCCTCTGATAGTCATCACAATCATCAACAAAATTCCGATAATAAAAAATATTACCAAGGACTGCTGTAGTACCGGAAACATTTTTAAGCGTTGATGCATCGTCAAAACCAAATAAGAGACGATACAGCAAGCAATTATATGAATACCGAGATAAGTACCTGACAGCACATCCATGATTGCGCCCACAATAAAAGCAGAAAACAGACCAATACGTTCGGGGTGCCTCAATAACCAGTATATCAAAGTCAATACCATCCACTCAGGACGAAAGGCAAGTAGCATTTGCGGCATTGCTAACAATTCCAATACGGCAGCTGCGGCGAAAGACAATGCAACGGCCACCCAACTTACTCTCGACTGAGTCATTCGTTTACCTCGTCAGACGCATGCTGCTTAGTACTAGATTGTTCTTTATTCTCATCGATGACGGTACTATCGTTTTGCCCCTCTTTAAACACCAAAAGCAAGAGACGACTTCTATTCAACTGTGCTTCAGGCCTGGCGCGAACCTCTGCAAAGGAGCGTCCATCATGGTGCGATATCTGGCTAATCCTTGCCACTGGATAGCCTTCCGGGAAGCGCCCCCCTAGACCAGAACTTACCAAAAGATCACCCACCTCAATATCAGAGGTATCTGGAACATTTCCTAGCTCAAGATAGTCGAGCGCCCCAACACCATAAGCAATCGCCCTAACACCATTTCTATTTACTTGGACAGGAACCGCATGACGACTATCAGAGATAAGTAGGACCCGGCTGGTAAATTCATTTACTTCAACCACTTGCCCCATCAATCCCTGTGAATCAAGAACGGCCTGACCGAGATAAACCCTGTCTTGACTGCCCTTGTTAAGCAAGATGTATTGATTGTCAGAATCAGGGCTAACACCGATCATTTCGGTAACAACGACACCATCGTCAACAATGCGAGAAGCATTCAGTAGCTCACGCAAGCGATTTAACTCAGCCGTTACTGATGCGAGTTTTTGAGCTTTGCGCTCAAGCACCAACATGCGGGATTCCATTAAATCGATTTTTTCTTGGAGATCGGAACGGCTCGTAAAGCTTTCACTCAAGCCTTCACTAATAGAAACCGGTAAATCACTCAACCAGTGAACCGGTGTTAACGCAGAGCTTATTACTCCACGAACAGGGTCTAGATAGCTAAATCTAACATCAATGAATATCAATAAGAGTGATACGACTGATGCTAGAATTAACCTGTATACGAGATAAGGGCCTTGAACAAAAATTGTTTTATCAGAAGCGCCAAGTTTCATTACTCAATGTTACCCAGCTTTTTATTCAATTGGATATAAGCCATCCGAGCTATTATCGATCAATTCGATTGCTTTACCACCACCACGAGCAACGCAGGTAAGCGGGTCTTCTGCGACAATAACAGGAAGGCCTGTTTCTTCACTTAAAAGTCGATCAAGACCTCGGAGCAATGATCCGCCACCTGTCAGGACAATACCACGCTCGGCAATATCTGATGCAAGCTCTGGAGGTGACTGCTCTAAAGCCCCTTTCACTGCCTGTACAATCGCAGATAATGACTCTTGTAGCGCTTCGAGGATTTCTTCACTGTTCAAGGTAAAGCCACGAGGCACACCTTCTGCCAGATTGCGACCACGTACATCGATCTCTCGAAGTTCAAGACCTTCGTATGCACAACCGACTTCCTGTTTAATCTTCTCTGCAGTGGTATCACCAATTAGGCTGCCGTAGTTACGACGAACATAAGTAACAATTGCTTCATCAAAGCGGTCACCACCAACTTTTACTGAGTCAGCATAAACAATGCCGTTTAGAGAAATGATGGCAATTTCAGTCGTACCACCACCAATATCAACGACCATAGAGCCACTTGCTTCTTCAACGGGTAAACCGGCACCAATCGCAGCAGCCATTGGTTCTTCAATCAAATAAACTTCACGGGCACCTGCACCTAGAGCAGACTCGCGTATGGCCTTTTGCTCAACTTTAGTTGAACGACTCGGTACACAAACCAAAACACGCGGGCTAGGTGTTATAAAGCTGTTTTCGTGAACTTTGTGAATAAAGTGCTGCAACATCTTTTCAGTCACAACGAAGTCTGCAATAACTCCATCCTTCAATGGGCGAATTGCTGTGATATTACCAGGAGTACGACCAAGCATACGCTTTGCTTCAGCACCAACCGCTGCAACTGTTTTTTGCGCTCCGTTGCTACGAATAGCGACTACAGAAGGTTCATCCAGAACAATGCCTCGTTCCCTAACATAAATAAGCGTATTAGCTGTCCCTAGGTCAATAGATAAATCGCTGGAAAATAAGCCTCGGATCTTTTTAAACATGGTGTGAGATCAACCTAAACAATTCGTAGAAAATAATCGAGCAACTTTAACAACGGTACCTATATAGAGCAAGACGGAATTGAAAAATGAACGATAATTAAAGCTAATTTACCCCATTTCTGAACATATATTAAACAATACGATTTAATTAACCCCTCTTATTTGTCTGGCCGGAATTATTCCTGATATTATGGCGGCAATTTTTTAATTACCTAACACCTAATCTGTGGCTTCGAATTGATGCTCCAGAAAAGACAACGCTTGAGGATTAACATGTCCATCGATCCAGAAGACATCAATAAAATTGCTCACCTGGCTCGGCTTCATATCGAAGACGATAAAGTTGAGAAAATCAGTAACGATATAACAAATATTCTGTCATTGGTTGATCAGCTACAAAATGCCAATACTGAAGACATTCCACCAATGGCTCACCCAATGGATGCTGTACAGGTTCTACGTCCAGATGTTGTCACTGAAAGCGATAAAAGAGAAAAGCTCCAAACTGTCGCCCCCAACACTGAAGACGGTTTATTTCTTGTGCCAAAGGTTATTGAGTAAGGTGAACGTCCACCTATCCATTAGCAACATCACATTATTATCGATAGCACAACATTCACTCTATTCGAAAGCTAACTAAACATGCTAAACAAAACTGTAAAACAATTATCAACAGGGCTTGCTAGCGGCGAGTTTTCAAGCCTCGAGCTCAGCCAATACTTTCTAGACAGAATCAAGAAGCTTGACGGCCAATATAATAGTTTCATTACCGTTACCGAAGAACAAGCGCTTGCACAGGCGAAAGCAGCCGATGAGATTATCGCAAGCGGCAAGGCAACACCCTGGACAGGTATTCCCTTTGCACATAAGGACATCTTCTGCACCGAAGGCGTGTTAACTACCTGCGCCTCAAAAATGCTAGATAACTTTATTCCGCCTTATGACGCCACCATCGTCAGCAATTTTAAAAATGCGGGCGCAGTTTGTTTAGGTAAAACAAACATGGATGAATTCGCGATGGGCTCATCTAACGAGACAAGTTATTTTGGCAAAGTTATCAACCCTTGGAGCCAAGAAGAGCAACTTGTACCCGGTGGTTCATCTGGCGGTTCAGCAGCTGCCGTTGCCGCTCGACTTGTGCCAATAGCAACCGCAACCGATACCGGCGGCTCTATTCGCCAGCCTGCTTCTCTTTGCGGCTTAACCGGATTAAAACCAACCTACGGCCGTGTTTCACGCTACGGAATGATTGCCTTCGCATCAAGTCTTGACCAAGCTGGCCCGATGGCTCTCACTGCAGAAGATGCGGCAATGATGCTGAACGTGCTTGCAGGACATGACGCCAAGGACTCAACCAGCCTAGACCGCGAAGTACCAGACTACACAGCGAACTTGAATAACTCACTTGAAGGCCTCCGAATTGGTCTACCAAAAGAGTTTTTCAACGAGCACTTAAGCGCTGAATTGCAGGATGTATTGCAAACCGCTATTAAGGAGCTGGAAAAGCTGGGAGCGACGTTTAAAGAAGTGTCGCTACCACATTCTGACCTGTCAGTACCGGCCTACTACGTGATTGCGCCAGCAGAATGTTCTGCAAACTTGTCACGCTTTGACGGCGTTCGCTTTGGGCACCGTTGTGACGACCCGAAAGATCTGATGGACATGTATCAGCGCACCCGCTCTGAAGGCTTCGGCGATGAAGTTAAACGACGTATTCTAATAGGTGCTTACGCCCTATCCGCCGGCTACTACGATGCCTATTACAGAAAAGCACAGCAGGTTCGCCGTTTAATTAAGAATGACTTCGTCAGCGCCTTTGAAGAAGTTGATTTGATCTTAGGCCCAACCTCTCCGTCGGAAGCATTTGGCTTTAATTCCAAAGGTGATGACCCTGTAAAAATGTATCTTGAAGATATCTTTACTATTTCAACCAACCTCGCCGGGCTGCCTGGCATGTCACTTCCAGCAGGCTTATTAAATGGTCTGCCTATTGGCATGCAACTTATTGGTAACTACTTCGACGAACAACGTATGCTTAACGTCGCGCATCAGTTCCAACAAGTTACCGATTGGCACACCTTAGCACCACAGAACATTTAAGCCTGGAGAAACACTATGCAATGGGAAACAGTAATCGGGCTTGAAGTTCACGTCCAGCTCGCCACCAAAACGAAAATATTTTCCGGCTCTTCTACTGCCTATGGCGCAGAGCCAAACACTCAGGCAAACGAAGTTGACCTAGCCTTGCCTGGCACCTTGCCTGTACCAAATGAGCAAGCCTTTCGTTACGCCGTTATGTTCGGCTTGGCTATCGACGCAGAAATCGGTAAACGCTCGGTTTTCGAACGTAAAAACTATTTTTACCCAGACTTGCCCAAGGGTTACCAGACCACGCAGCTAGACCTGCCGATCGTTGGCCCTGGTGTTGTTGAAATTGAACTAGAGGACGGCAGCAAGAAGTCTGTTCGTATCCATCACGCTCACCTTGAAGAAGATGCCGGTAAATCGCTTCATGAAGATTACCATGGCATGTCAGGCATAGATCTGAACCGCGCGGGAACACCGCTTATTGAAATCGTGTCAGAGCCTGATATCAGCAATAGTGAAGAAGCAGTCGCCTTTGCCAAAAAACTACACTCAATTGTTACCTCTCTTGGCATCTGTGACGGTGAAATGTCACAAGGCTCAATGCGCTTTGACGTCAATATCTCGGTACGCCCCAAAGGTCAGGAAGAGCTTGGTACACGAACCGAAACCAAGAACCTTAACTCCTTCCGCTTCATGGAAAAGGCGATCGCCCTTGAGGTTGAGCGTCAGATAGATATTCTTGAAGATGGCGGCAGCATCACGCAAGAGACCCGCTTATACGATGGAGAGAAAGATATCTCCCGCTCCATGCGTAGCAAAGAAGAAGCAAACGATTACCGCTACTTCCCATGCCCTGACCTGCTTCCTGTCGAATTGTCTGACGAGTTTATTGATCAGATTAAAACTGAGATGCCAGAGCTTCCTGATGCACGAAAGGCAAGGTTCTGCGCCGAATACGGCTTATCAAGTTACGATGCAGGCTTGATCTCAGCACAGGCAGACCTTTCTCATTATTTCGAGACAGCCAGTAGCATTTCAGGTGACGCTAAGCTTTCTGCCAACTGGACAATGGGAGAGCTAAGCGCGCGACTCAACAGCGACAGCATCTCCTTAAAAGATTCTCCTATCAGTGCAGAGCAACTTGGGCAACTGGTGCTTAGAGTTAAAGACAACACTTTGTCGTCTTCAGGTGCAAAGAAAGTATTCAATACACTTTGGGAAAAATCTGGTGATGATGTTGACGCAATTATTGAATCACAAGGTCTAAAGCAGGTATCTGATACCGGTGCGCTAGAAGCATTGGTTGACGAAGTACTCGCTGGCATGGCTGATCAGATTGCACAGTATAAAGAGGCCGATGACAAAAAGCGTAAAAAGCTTATGGGCGGATTTATGGGGCCTTTAATGAAAGCCTCTAAAGGACAAGGAAACCCTAAACTGTTCAATCAGATTCTTGCCAAGAAACTTAATAGCTAGCTTTAATTTTTGACCTGAATAACAGTAGAAGTGAGAGTGCACCGCTCTCACTTTTTTATACTTTCGATACGAATCGCCAAGGTTAATTGTCAACAGTTTTTATTTTAAGACTGATACCGACTGATTAGTAATCAGGCTCATGAAACTTTCATAAAAATGCAGTATGATGCGCGAAATTTATGAAACCTTTCATTTTTATCGAAGAATAGGATATTCAATGACTATCAAAAATGCTTTCTACGCACAGTCAGGTGGCGTAACTGCCGTAATCAACGCTTCAGCTTGTGGCGTAATCGAAACAGCTCGCCAATTCCCAGACAAAATTGGTAAGGTTTACGCTGGACGTAACGGCATCATTGGAGCACTCCGTGAAGAGTTGATCGACACCAGTCTGGAAAGCATCGAAGATATCGCCGCACTAAAGCACACTCCAAGCGGTGCATTTGGTTCTTGCCGCTACAAACTGAAAAACCTTGATGAGAACAAGCGTGAATATGAACGTCTGATCGAAGTATTCAAAGCTCATGATATTGGGTACTTCTTCTATAATGGCGGCGGCGACTCTCAAGATACAGCTTATAAGGTTTCTCAACTAAGTGAAAAAATGGGTTACCCGATTACTTGTATCGGTGTGCCAAAAACCGTAGATAACGACCTTCCGTTCACTGATTGCTGCCCGGGCTTTGGTTCGGTTGCAAAATACGTCGCTATTTCTACTAAAGAAGCGGCAATGGACATCGCTTCTATGTGCGAGTCCTCAACTAAAGTATTTATTCTTGAGGTCATGGGCCGTCACGCAGGTTGGATCGCCGCAGCTGGTGGTTTGGCCGGCACCGAAGCGCACGAAGCACCACACGTTATTCTATTTCCAGAAATAGCCTTTGATAAACAGAAGTTTTTAGCACGTGTAGATGAAGCAGTAAAAAATTACGGTTACTGCGTTGTCGTGGCATCTGAAGGCGCTCAGTACGAAGATGGCCGCTTTGTAGCAGACGCAGGCGCAGTTGATGCGTTTGGTCATACCCAACTAGGTGGCGTCGCACCAACGCTTGCTAATATGGTTAAAGATGAATTTGGTTATAAATACCACTGGGCAGTTGCCGACTACCTTCAACGCGCAGCACGCCATATTTCCTCTTCAACGGATGTTGAGCAGGCCTATGCCATGGGCAAAGCAGCTGTTGATTTCGCTGTAAATGGTAAGAATGCAGTCATGCCAATTATCGTTCGCGAACAAGCCGCTCCATACAAGTGGTCTATCGGTGAAGCACCGCTTAGCCAGGTTGCTAACCAAGAAAAGAAAATGCCTATTCACTATATTTCAGATGATGGTTTCGGAATTACTGCTGAGTGTCGTGAATACCTAACTCCACTTGTTCAAGGCGAAGACTACCCGCCTTACGATGAGAACGGTATGCCGCGCTACGTTAAGCTTCAGAACAAGCTTATTGAAAAGAAGACAGGAAGTGAGTTCGAAGTTTAAAGCTTCGCAACACGCTTATCTAACTCAGAGACTCCGCCTACCCAAAGTTATGTAGGCGGCCCGTCTCGGGGCGCAGAACGGACATGCCGTTAGTTTCAGCCCTACGTATGCAGAGGGTTTCATCCTTCGCTAATGAATAGCCCCATAAAAACCTTGCCGCCAACAATCCTGGGCATCCAGGCCCATATGGATTAGCAAGCCTATCCCTATCCACCGAGTTGCTGGAAACAAAGCCATCAGAGCATAAACCGGAATCATAAATTCTTTATGTAGAGGGTGGAAACCAATACTGCATCGACCTGGGTCATAAATCGGTACCGCAAGTAAGTGATCAAGATCGACTAACATTGTCGCAACCAAAAGCAGATATATTTTTACCGTGAACTTAGAATCTCGTGTTTTGGCAAAGACTGCTGTTGCTACTAACAACGGTACGAGAAAGTGTAATGCGATATGAAGAATGATTTTCTCCCGATTATGTTTATACTGAACTTATCAAAAGCGCGGATGTTAAAGCATAGATATCGCTTTCGCGCTCCCAGCTAACTCCTGAAGGCTTTACCAATCAATGAACGAACAGTTTCCTGTATTAGAAGTTTCAAATCAAGAAAGCACAGCAATCGTTATTATCAATAGCGAACACTACGAAAACTGGGTAGCAAAGCAAGCCGAAAATATTAAGACCTGGTTGAACGCAAATAACTATGAGGGGAAAGGTGGAATCCTCATCCCGGATAGTGACGGCAGCGCACTGCAATGCATTTATGGAATGAGCCCTAAGAGTGACTACTTCATTGCTGGCGATCTAGCGCTACAAATTCCTGCGGCGCGCTACTCGCTGGATTGCAGTCAGTGCAGCGAGCTATTTGAAGACCAAACTGAGTTTGAAACTCAGTTCGCAATCACCTGGGCCCTCTCTTGTTACCGGTACACTGAATATAAAAAGAATGATAAGAGCCTGCCAACACTTTCTGTATCTTCAGAAGCAATACTCAACAAAGCACAGGCATTTTCTTCTTCAGTGTCATTAGTAAGAGATCTGATCAACACCCCAGCCAGTGACTTAATGCCTGAAGATATGGGTACCGTAGCTGAGCAGCTCGCAGAGCAATACGGTGCTAAGCTCGAACAGTTTGTTGGCGACCAACTACTTGAGCACAACTACCCTACCATTCATGCCGTTGGCAGAGCCAGTGTACATGAACCAAGGCTCATTGATCTTACTTGGGGTGACGAAGATGCCCCAAAAATAACACTGGTTGGCAAAGGAGTTTGCTTTGACAGCGGAGGCCTGGACCTCAAGCCCAGTAATGCTATGCGCCTTATGAAAAAAGACATGGGCGGCGCGGCGCACGTACTTGGGCTAGCAAAATTAATTATGGACCAAGCTCTTCCAATCAGATTACGTGTACTAATACCCGCAGTAGAGAATGCCGTATCTTCGAATGCTTTTCGTCCAGGTGATGTAATCACCACACGACAAGGAATTACTGTCGAAATTGACAACACTGACGCTGAAGGCCGCTTAGTCTTATGTGACGCATTGACCGAAGCAGATAGCGAAAACCCGGACATGATATTCGACTTTGCAACACTAACCGGCGCCTGCCGAGTTGCATTAGGAACAGAGTTACCCGGTTTTTTTTGCAATGACGAACAACTTGCATCTTCGTTGCAGGAGTGTGGAAAGAGCAGCCAAGACCTTGTGTGGCAACTCCCCCTACACAGCCCTTACCAGGACATGCTAAAAAGCGATATTGCTGACACCCTTAATAGCGCAGCCACGGGTTTTGGCGGCGCTATTACAGCAGCGCTTTACTTACAATTATTCGTGTCTGATGACACTCCATGGGTTCATTTTGATGTAATGGCCTGGAATAATCGAAAGCTTCCTGGGCGACCAACTGGCGGCGAAGCATTTGGTATTCGTGCAGTCTTCGACCTACTAGAGCAACGTTTCAACAAATAAAACAAATTAGCTATGTTACACATTCACCCTAACTATAAACTTATGAGAAGCCCAGTATGGCGAAGAAGCTAAAAAACGAAGCTCAACTCCTTAAAGAAGCAATTCGCATCGGCACCTTATATGCCGAAAAACGTGGCGTCGCAAAATTCGAAGCTGATGACTCTCAAGACGACAAAATCGAGTACATTTACCGCTTACTAGTACACGACAAGCAGCTTCAACCTCTTGCTAAGGATGATCTGACCTTGGTGAAAATGAAGCACAAAATTGTTATGTGGCTGTATAAGCAGTTACCCGAGGGACATCCGCTTAAATAATTTACTTTGAGCCATTGCTTTAGGCAATGGCTCAGACTATCTTATGCACTATTCACCTTCACGCCTGCCGTAGACAAACGTAAAAGCGAATCTACACTCAGCACGATGATCGTGTTGAACTCTTTTCAGTTGTAGATTCAACCATTAATTTCCAATGATTCAATCCAAGACACTGTAATGAGTTCGCCCAATAGCGTACACTTGTACTCAAACTTTAATTACTTGCACTGAGAGTCTAATGATTCGTTTTATTCGTTATTCCTTATTATCTATTCACTTTGTCATCAGTTGCGCTCTCGGCCTTCTTTACGGAATTATTCGCCCCTTTCACCCGACTAACAGCCGCTGGTGCGCACAGACATTTGCGTTTTTCGGCCTGCCTATTATTGGTATTAAGCCAAAATTGGTTAACGCCCATAATTATCCAAGCGATCGTCCTTTTATCGTGGTAGCCAATCACCAAAGCAACTGGGACTTATTTGTAACTGGATATTCCGTGCCGCCACGCACAGTCAGCTTGGGTAAAAAAAGCCTTAAATGGATTCCATTTTTTGGCCAGCTTTACTGGCTAGCTGGCAACGTGTTAGTTGACCGAGGTAACCCTAAAAAAGCGATGGAAGCAATGGAGATTACCAAAACAGCCCTCACTGAAAAGAAAACCAATATTTGGTTTTTTGCAGAAGGCACACGTAATCGTGGCAAGAACATGCTTCCATTTAAAAAAGGCGCATTTGTAACGGCCATCAACGCAGGCGTTCCTATTGTTCCCGTATGTACAAGCCCTTACTTAAAAGGTTTTAGTCTCAACAACCGCACGAATGGTCAGGCGATTATCGAAATACTTCCACCCATTGAAACAAAAGACCTTAGTAAAGACGACCTTGAAGAGCTAATGCTCAGTTGTCGGCTTGACATGATGGAAACTATCAGCCGCCTAGAGGATGAGTGCGGTAAATAGAGCGACACATCGCGACGCCCAAACTAGCCAGAACCTTTCGCTTCTGGCTAGCCGTCTCTATAAACCTTGCCTAGAATTCCCTTCCCCAAATTGATTTACGTCTAGAATCGTCTAATTAGCCCCCATACGCACATATTAAGCCTTAGAGACACTGGTCAAAACGAGATAAAGTTGTTTATCATCAACTATCCAAAAACAACAATGATTTGAAGCACTATGCTCAAGCCTCTACCCATAATCATGCCAGGCTTACGCTTTGTATTAGTAATCGCTTGCACGCTACTCGCTACCAATGCGCATAGTGAGCCACAACTGATTAAGCCCTATGATTTAAGCTCGTCATGGACTGGCTATCTGGCATTAAGCGTCTTCTGTCTCGCTTATGTTTTTGTCGTACTTGAAGAAAAAATACACCTGCGAAAGTCCAAACCAGTTCTTCTAGCCGCCTCTCTGATATGGATTATTATTGCTTTTGCGTACCACCGCTCTGGTGATAGCGAATTAATTGAGCCTGCAATCCGGCATAACTTCCTTGAATATAGTGAGCTATTTTTCTTCTTACTTGTCGCCATGACCTATATTAATGCCATGGTAGAGAGAGGGTTGTTTGATGATTTACGTTACTGGCTAATATCAAAAGGTTTTAGTTATCGCCAACTTTTCTGGTTCACAGGTTTCCTGGCGTTCGTAATTTCACCGATCGCAGACAATCTAACTACCGCACTTATACTTTGCGCCGTCGTTATCGCTGTCGCAAATGGTAAGTCTAACTTCGTCTCGGTCAGCTGCGTTAACATTGTTGTCGCAGCAAATGCCGGTGGCGCATTCAGCCCCTTCGGCGACATCACCACGCTAATGGTCTGGCAAAAAGGTATTATCGAATTCAGCGATTTTTTTGCACTCTTTCTCCCCTCCTTGGTCAACTTTTTAGTTCCCGCAAGCATCATGCACTTTGCAATCCATAAAGGCACACCCGATGACCCTGAAGGAAATGCTCGCCCGGTTAAGTTTGGTGGAGTTCCTATAGCTATTTTATTTATCCTAACTATTGCGACGGCTGTCACCTTTCATAGCGTCTTACACATCCCACCGGTATTTGGCATGCTCACAGGCCTTGCCTACCTTAAATTCTACGGTTACTTCCTCAACCAAAAGTCCAAATCCTGGAACCACGGCTCTGAGTACCCTCCCGGCGCGAACCAAGACCCTTATGACTTTGATGTATTCTCTAAAATCGCCCATGCTGAGTGGGACACGCTATTCTTTTTTTATGGCGTCATAATGGCTGTTGGAGGCCTGGGATTCCTTGGCTACCTTGGAATTAGCTCTGAGTATATCTACGGTGAATTTGGCGCAACAAACGCTAATATCATGGTGGGTGTCTTATCTGCTTTAATTGACAATATCCCGGTGATGTACGCCATTCTAACAATGAACCCTGACATGCCACACGTACAGTGGCTATTGGTCACACTGACCGCCGGTGTTGGCGGCAGCCTGTTATCAATCGGTTCGGCCGCAGGTGTCGCTCTAATGGGCCAGGCTCGGGGAAAGTATACCTTCTTCAGCCATTTAAGATGGACGCCAGTCATCGCGCTCGGCTACGCTGCCAGCATCTGGGTACACCTATTAATCAACAGCTAATGCTATAAGAATTTTTTATAGACTTGCTAATGCCACCACTCTACACCTATAAAACTCCCCCCTTCAATAAACTGACATACATCAAACTCCAGAGTACACCTGTAAGTTTATATTGACAAACAACACCCCCTTCTATAACGTCTATATCTAAGAGTACAACTGTTCTCCTAAATTACTACCACTCTCGAGGAAAATTATGGACACACTCAGCCAGAAACGACCATTCAATGATGTTGCGTCTTTAAAGCAACTGCCTCGGAAAGTAGCAGATCTTTTCAAGAGCACTGCTGGACTAAACAAACGAGCGAGCGAAGTTATTGATGAACGCTCCCCTACCATTAATGCACGCATTAGCCGGATAGTCAAAGAGACACACGATACCAAAAGTTATTACTTCAAAACTAAACAGTCTTTAAATCATCACAGCGCTGGCTCTCATATTAATATAAAGTTCGACAATAAAGGCGAAACCGTTGAAAGAACATACACCTTGTCTTCACAGCCAGAGCTAGGCTTTGATCATGCACAACAAAACGAGTACGCCATTACGGTTAAGTGCATAGAAAAAGGATTAGCTTCAAACTGGCTATTCTCACAGCTTAAAGTTGGAGACGAAATCAATGTCAGTAAGGCGCAGGGACAATTTGTATTACCCTACCACCCTCCAGGAAAGATTCTTTTTCTCTCTGCAGGAAGCGGCATAACTCCCGTCATGTCAATGCTTCGCTACCTGTCAAAAACAGGTAACCGCAGTGATATTGTGTTTATAAATTACGCTAAGTCAGCCAAAGATCTTATTTTTAAAAAAGAGATTGAAGAGTTAACAAGCAGTCGCTCAAATATTAATAGTCAGTTTGTGCTAGAAACTGGCTCACGCGGAAAGAAAAGCGGCCTAATAAATAGTTCACAACTTCAATCACTCGTTCCTGACTTATCAAGTCGCGACATCTACATGTGTGGCCCCCAAGGTTTTATGAAGGCATCTATGGAAATATTTGAGCAGCTAAGCATAGCCCCTTCAAAAATCCATCTAGAGAACTTCACTTCAGACCTGGCTGATGCCAGTACATTAGGCTACTCGAGCGAGCTTCAATTCGACTCCTTAGATGCATCAGTCGTATCAAGCCCAGCAAGAACAATATTGCAGGAAGCTGAAGCGGCCGGTTTGAAGCCTAAATCAGCATGCCGCACCGGAATCTGCCGAACCTGCCGCTGCAAGAAAGTTTCAGGCACTACCGTCAATCTAGCAACCGGGGAAGAGTCGACAAAAGATAATGACTACATCCTTCCCTGCATATCCGTTGCGAAAACAGCAACTCACATCGAGTTATAGGACAGTTTTATGAGCAATCAAAGCAAGGTTCAAGAAAGTACAAAAAAAACACTGGTCGATATTAAAACAGCGTTTAAAAGTAGCGATAAGCCAGATTTAAGCCCTCAGCAAATCAATGACTTCCAAAAAGAACTGGACGAGTTACGCTACTCTATCGAGTCAAAGCTAGGAAAAGAAGATATCGACTATTTTCAACAAATTGTCGACATACAGCGTTATTTGGAAATATCAGGTCGCCTATTGATTCATTTTAGTATCGAACCGGTTAGCTGGGCCCTGGGTGTCGCCAGCTTGAGCGCAGCACATATTCTCGAAAATATGGAGATAGGCCACAACGTTATTCACGGTCAATATGATTTCATGGGCGATGAAACGTATAACTCTGACTATGAGTGGACGATGACTGGCACCGCTAAAAACTGGAAACGAGCACATAACCATCACCACCACGCATATACCAACGTAATAGGTAAAGATACCGATTACGGCTTTGGTCTATACCGTTTTTCTGAAGATATTGAATGGAAACCGATTCACTTGCTACAGGTTCCATTCAATGTCGCCAATGCATTGGCATTTGAGTTTTCGGTAAGCCTGTATGATCTTCAGCTTACTCAGTACTTGCTACCAAAATGGTTACGTCAGGCAGAACACGATGACCTACTGCCTCTTCCGGAAGTATTTCAGGAACTTAAAGAATTTGTCGCCAAAGCAAGCAAGAAAGGCCTCAAGGAGTATGTCTTCTACCCCGCACTTGCCGGGCCACTAGCACCAAAGGTTCTTGCCGGAAATGTAAGCGCCCAAGTAATTAGAAACGTGTGGGCTTTTGCTGTTATTTACTGCGGTCATCTACCTGATGGCAATTTCACCTTCACTGAAAAGGAAATGGAGGCAGAGACAAAGGGACAGTGGTATCTACGCCAAATTCTTGGTTCCAGCAATTTTGAAGGGGGCCTTTTAACTCACATTATGAGTGGGCATTTGAGTCACCAGATAGAGCACCATCTCTACCCAGACCTGCCAGCGTGGCGTTATCGAGAGCTTGGCCCAAAAGTCCAGAATATCTGCGAGCGCTATGGCGTTCCTTATGCTAAAGGGAAAATGGTGCCAATGTTAGGTACCGTTGCCAGGCGCTTGGTAGAACACTCTCTTCCCGAAAAGGTAAGCGAAAAAATTACTGAAAAAGTACCTGGTTTGGCCTCTATTAAAAACAAGTTTGCTAGTTTGTTAAACACTGCCAAACCAGGAACTGCCGAGATACAGGTTATTTCACCTAAAACAAAGTCATCCAAGAGTAAGCTGAGCGCTGCGTAAGATCTGTTTAATTTTTCTATAAAGTTCTGTAAAGTGCCCGGCGAAACAGCTATATAAATGACCGGGCATTTAACTATGGGATACTCAGCAACTCGCCTTGATCGCCTAGTAAGCAAAAAACTTTCGATTAGCAAAAGAGAAGTTCAAACTCTCATTGCGCAAAGAAGAGTCCTAGTTAATGATGTTCCTGCTTCATTCGCCAGTTTACCGATTAAACAATTCACTCGCGTCACGGTTGATAAAACAGATATACAGAATAATCATGCACTTTACCTAATGCTCAATAAGCCTAAGGGCGTTGTATGCGCAACCAAGGATAAGCAACACAAAACTGTGATTGACTTACTTCCTTACGATTTTAAGGATCAATTGCATATAGCCGGTCGTCTTGATTTAAACTCTACCGGCCTTGTATTGCTTACAAATGACGGAGAATGGTCAAGACAACTAAGCGATGCTAATTGCGGAGTACTTAAAAGATATCGTGTTCGACTGGCCAAGCCTATAAGCCATGAATATATAAAAGCCTTTGCTGAAGGCATGCACTTCGCTTACGAAAACATTCATACTCGCCCTGTCGAACTTAAGATTCTTTCTGAGTTTGAAGCAGAACTAAGCCTACAAGAAGGCCGGTACCATCAAATAAAACGTATGTTTGGACGCTTTCGAAACCAGGTCCTAGCGCTTCATCGTTATGCAATTGGTGATTATCAACTACCTCCATCCATCCTTCCTGGCCAATCGAAACAAATCTTATCGATTATGCCTTTCGATCATGCTAACTAAGTGCTACCCGCTGCAACCATTTTACTTATCGTGGTACACTTGCCTCGATTTTACTAGGTGAAGCAAATTTAGCTGCTGCCACACTATACAAATCGACGTTCCAATCGGGCGGCTTTAATAATTTTACGAGTGAAAGGGTCACACTTGATAATCTTTAGGTATTTAGCGCGACAAGTATTCGTCTCAATGCTGTCAGTAACATTTATTCTGCTGTTGGTATTTATGAGTGGCCGCTTTATACGCTACCTGGATAAAGTTGCATCAGGACGGCTTTCAGCTGATGTTTTGTTTCCCGTTATGGCCTATCGCCTACCGGAGTTTCTACAAGTCATTTTACCTCTAGGGTTCTATATTGGTATTTTGCTCGCTTATGGGCGCATGTACCTTGAAAGCGAAATGACCGTTTTGCACTCCTGCGGCATGAGCCGAAACCGTCTACTGAAAATGTCTCTTAGCCTCTCTGTACTTATCGCAATTTTCGTCGGTACAACCAGCCTATACGCAACACCATGGGGTTTTCAGAAAGCAAAAGACTTGTTAACCGAGAGCGCAAATCTATCAGAGTTTGAATTATTATTTGCAGGACGCTTTCAAGAGCAGCGTTCCCAAGGAAGAGTCACCTATGTAGAGTCTATTAGCGACGATAAAAAAACGCTATTTGGTGTATATATTGCGGAAACCGAGAGGCAGTCACAAACTTACGCTGAATATGGCGTAATGAATACCAATGAAACAACAGGTGAAAAGTTTCTACTACTCCACAATGGCACGCGCTATCTTGGTAGCCCTGGAGAGAATGCATTTAAAGTCATGCAGTTTGATATGCTGGGTGTAAGAATTGATGACCAAACAGTGAAAGAAGCGAAATCTTATAAGATAGCTGCTCGGCCGACCAGTCAGTTGTTGAGCGCCCAAGACAACGCTTCAGCGGCCGAACTTCAGTGGCGGCTTTCACTCCCCTTCCTAGCACCTATCGTTTGCTTGCTAGCGGTTGCCTTCAGCAAGGTTAACCCCAGACAGGGTCGCTTTGTCCACCTATTCCCAGCAATGCTAATCTATGTAGCCTATCTCGGGTTATTGATGACAGCGCGCAGTAAAGTTGAAAAAGGCGATCTACCACCGGCTATCGGAATGTGGGCTGTTCATGCTTTATTCTTCGTTATTTCACTCTTAATGCTGTATCGGGAAAACATAGTTAACCTGCTCAAATCAAAACGATCTTCTGTACCTGAATAAGCCAAGATACCTAAACGATCGTACATCTCTAACATTGCGAACATAACTAAGCATTCGACATTTACATTCTCGCGTTTAGCATTACACTTAATTGATCAGTTCAGAAAAATTTCTGAACTAATTCATTGCCAGTTGCCAACAGATCTCAGGAGTACAGCGTGCTTTTACGTACCAGTGTCATAATTCTAGCCTTTTTCATTGCAGCCTGTTCGGGGCCTACTCGAAAGCCACAAGAACAAGCCATTTTCCAGACCCTGGTTGAAGATGTCACCTTTAGAAAGCTTGCTGATCACTGCACAAACCTAAGTAAGCGCTCAGAACAGCAAGTTTGGCGTGCTAAAAAGGAGTGGTGGGAAAGAAACGGCGTTGTCGTTGAAGCCGCTGATTACGGTTTTTCTTACAACCTAATCAAACTAACCGGCGACCGTCAGGAAACCGGAGCTAGATACGCAATGGGTCTAAATTTCGACATTGTTCAAGCCGCAGAAAAGCAAGCTAAACAAGTAATCGAAAATGGTCTAGAAGAAAGTGGCTGCATTGAGTTAATGACCTCCTATCGAGATGGTGAACGTGACCTTAGCGAGAACAATGAGCGCTACGGATTGCTCCTCAAATTAATGCAAGACAAAAAGACACGCGGTCAGGACTTAGAGCTGGAACAGGCAAAAATCGTCAATAAGACCGGTGTCTCCTTCTCTAGAAGTAGCATGAATGCACGCAGGCTGGCGCATCGTACCATCTGCCCTGGAGCTGAAATTACGACACTCAAATCGAACTGGCCCTTAGAAATATTCGAAGCCGTTTGCGCTGATGACTCTTACGTATTGATTGAGTGTAAGTGGGGTAACTGCACATCAAGGTAAAACTAAGTCTTTACGGTACTGCAATCTACCCTGCAGTACCCTTTTCCTAACGCCCCCTGACATTGGTTAGCGCTTTTTTCGATAAATAAGGCACACCCATAGCCATACGCCCGCTGTATAAATTTGACTCGCCAAAGAGCTTGCTTTTATCGTTACTATTCAGGGAAATCTAATAGTACGTTCTGCCTGACGCTTAATATTGACCGCAACGAGTTTTTGATATGATAGTCACTATGACTATCTAAAAATCAATAATGGAATATCTAAACATTTTTAGAAAACAAAGCTGTCGACATTTTCGTGACATTTATACCACCTTAAAAGTTAGTACAGGTTTTGTACACAAGCTCAATATGAACACTCATATAGAAATAACACTAAACAGCTTAGTAAGACGCACAAAACATACGGATCAATTAAAAGCTCTATTGAAAAAGAATGGAGGAAAACTCACTAGAAAAGGTCGATCACGTAATTGGAAGCTAGAGCTGTCTTATCAAGATAAGAAAACGGTTGTCAACGAACTATACAACTCAGATGAGCCAAGCTGGCTATGGATTGCCAAGTTGCTCGCGCAACAAGAAAAGACGCACTCACATGAACAGTTAGTCACCATTGCGCGCCAAGCACCGGCGATTACAGTTAATCAGCTCGTTGCTGAAACTAATTGCAGTCTTGCAGAAGCGCGTAAAGCGCTTGACGAACTTGAATGGCTTTAAGCCGATAAGCTATTTGGCCAATATTTAAGATCAAATCTCAGCTAGATCGCCCTTCTCTTCTAACCAGGCTTTACGATCTGCGGCACGTTTTTTACCCAATAACATATCCATGTTCTCGTTGGTGAGGTCATGATCATCAATGGTAAGTTGCACTAGGCGGCGAGTGTCACGGGCCATTGTTGTTTCACGCAGCTGAAGCGGGTTCATTTCACCTAGCCCTTTGAAGCGCTGGACGTTTATTTTTCCCCTTTTCTTTTCCGCTTCGATACGGTCAAGAATACCCTTTCGTTCAGCTTCGTCTAACGCGTAATAAACCTCTTTACCGATATCAATTCGATATAATGGTGGCATCGCAACGAACACGTGACCACGTTCGACCAAAGTTCTAAAGTGTTTAACAAACAAAGCGCAAAGTAAGGTTGCGATATGAAGACCATCTGAATCAGCATCTGCCAAGATACAAACTTTACCGTAACGTAGGCCTTCTAAGTCCTCTGAATTTGGATCGACCCCCAAGGCTACTGCGATATCATGCACTTCTTGTGAGGCTAAAATCTGACCAGAGTCTACTTCCCATGTGTTTAGGATCTTACCTCTGAGCGGCATAATCGCTTGATATTCACGGTCACGCGCCTGTTTGGCTGAGCCACCAGCCGAGTCACCCTCTACTAGAAACAACTCGGAGTTCATAGTCTCTACACCAGAGCAATCAGCAAGCTTACCAGGCAATGCCGGGCCGGAGGTCACTTTCTTACGAACAACTTTCTTCGCTGCTTTTAGGCGCTTCTGAGCATTACTGATACACAGCTCTGCTAACTTTTCAGCATCATCAGTATGCTGATTAAGCCACAAACTGAAGGAGTCTTTGACGACACCGGAAATAAAGGCGGCAGCTTCACGCGAAGATAGGCGCTCTTTAGTCTGTCCGGAAAATTGAGGGTCTTGAAGCTTGGCTGATAGAACAAAACAGCTCTTGTCCCATATATCTTCAGAGCTCAGTTTGATACCACGCGGAAGGAGGTTTCTGAACTCACAAAACTCTCTCATCGCTTCCAAGCAGCCGGTACGAAAGCCGTTAACATGCGTTCCACCTTGAGCAGTAGGTATCAAGTTAACGTAGCTCTCCTGAGTTATCTCACCACCTTCAACTAACCATTGTATGGCCCAGTCTACAGCTTCGGTATTACCGGCCATTGATCCACTAAAAGGGGCTGAGGGGCAAGTTTCTAGACCGTTAGTTGCCGACAATAGGTAGTCTTTTAAGCCATCCTGGAAGTGCCATTCGTCTTTTTCATCGGTCTGTTTATTAGTAAAAGTAACTGCCAGACCAGGACACAATACGGCCTTGGCACGAAGAATGTGGCGTAAACGACTAACTGAGAACTTCACCGTATCAAAGTATTGTGCATCAGGCCAAAAGCGTAACTCCGTTCCCGTATTACGCTTACCCACCGAATCAATCACATGTAAGTCTTCAGTTTTAAAACCGTCAGCAAAGGCTATCTTATGTAGCTTTCCATCGCGCTTGATCAAAATTTCAAGCTTGGTAGTCAAAGCGTTTACAACCGATACACCAACGCCGTGTAGACCGCCCGAGAAGTTGTAGTTTTCATTGGAGAACTTACCGCCAGCATGTAGCTTACTTAAGATTAGTTCTACCCCTGGTACACCTTCTTCAGAGTGAATATCTACGGGCATCCCGCGCCCGTTATCGGCAACTGACAAAGAACCATCTTCATACAATACAACATCAATTTTACTGGCGTGACCCGCAAGCGCTTCATCGACACTGTTATCGATTACTTCCTGAGCAAGGTGATTGGGCCGAGTGGTTTCAGTATACATCCCCGGTCTTTTCTTAACCGGGTCCAAACCACTTAGTACTTCGATTGAGTCGGCGTTATATTGCTTCGGAGATGAGTTATTGTCTGCCATATACTTCTTATGCTGCTATTAATGAGGAGGGATTTTATTTAGTGAAGCTTAACCGAGAATAGAGAGGCTGCCAATACCTAGTCTTCACTTAAGTCTAAGGGGTAGTGACTCGCACCAATCTCAAGCACATCGAGAGCCTCGATATTTGATTCAAAGAACTGAACACTAAAGTCAATGCCACTGATCACTTCCCGATTTGCGTTTAAGGTCTCGAACGAGTAGTAATTCGGATAGATTCCTTTTGCTTCTCCATCGTCAAATGAGCGCTCATCGCCATCATTATTGGTACTTGCTCTAACAAAATACTCGCCGACCGGGATATTCTCAAAGCGATAGCTGTATACACCGTCAGACAAAGATCCTGCCACGGTAGATGTAGCAAAAATAGGTTCTTCTGGCAAAGCGTTCAAAACCTCATCTAAGGCAATAAGCGATATATAAAGATTACCGACCGATTCGTTACCAGAAATAGTATTCGATGCGATTACATCAAGCGATGCAGTTTGCACCGCACCATCATTTATTTGATATTCTATGATCAAACTACCTTTCTTAAAGGTGTTTACTGGAATCGCTGCACTATTAATTTCTACCGTATAGATCCCTAAACCATTGGAATCTGTATCATCCTGACGAACATCTAACCAACTGGCGTCAGCTTCACTTGGTGTAATACCGGAGACAATAACGCTACCATTGCCTGGGTTAGACAAATATAGCTTTGCATTGACAGCATCATTAAAGAAAGAGAACGATTGCGGAAAGTAATACAAGGAGTCAGGTATATCGTTGCTTCCAGATGCCCATGCAACGGCTTTATGCGCATTAATTAGGCCATTGCCGAAACTGGATGAACCACCAATCAAGTCAGTGATGAGGCCGTTCTCTAATGCGTAGCTAAAACTTGAAGCATTGAGATCAGGATCTACCGACTTCATTAGCGCAGCCACACCTGAAACATGGGGGGCGGCCATTGAGGTTCCTAGGTACTCACTATATCCCGCCCCAGAGACAGTACTGATAATACCTTGCTGACCTTCAATCGTAGATTGCTCGTTGGAAGAGCCGCCGGGCGCTGCCACATCAATGTATGTTCCGTAGTTAGAAAAACCGGATAAGGCTAACTCTGACGTCACCGAACTCACTGCCGTCACACCGTCAAATGCAGCCGGATAAAACTTTTCGCTACTCGACTCATTCCCCGCTGCAGCAATTACGATAATGCCTTTAGCAATAACTGCATCGATTGCGGTCTTCAAGGTATCAGAGAAGCCTTCGCCACCGAGAGAAAGATTGATCACATCGGCAGGGTCACTAGGCAGCTCACCGCTATCATTGTCTAAGCCTCCTGCATACATGATCGCATTCGCCAAGTCCGCATCGGTTCCTTGGCTAACACCGTCTTCATTTTCTACCCCTAGAACGCGAAGAGCCATGACTCTTGAATTAAATGCTACACCCGATATGCCTTCACTATTATTACTTTGGGCAGCGACAATTCCAGCAACATGCGAACCATGATGCACTCGACTCAAATCCGTAGGGTCATCATCGAAACCGTCTTCGTCTCCGGAATATTCTGTGTCGGAAATAAAATCGTAACCACTTGTAGTCAACTGGTTGCGCAGATCAGGATGATCGGGATTGATTCCACTGTCGATGACAGCAACAATTACCCCGTCACCTGTAGCAGTATTCCATGCATCTTCAACCTTAAGTAGTGACAGATTCCACTGTTCTGAATAACGACTGTCGTTCGGGACGAAGGTAGCTCGGCGATAGTAGTTTGGCTCTGCGACCTCAATACCATCTAGTGCTTTTAGCTCTTCTAACAAAACCAGCGTTCGCCATTTTCTTTCGAGCTTACTAGCCTTGGACCAAGAGGTGCTTGAATTTACTCTTAAGTTACTATTAACGGTCGCATCGAAACGAAATAACTCTGCACTCAAACCCGCCCGCTTGGAATATTCTAGTCCGTAGCGCTCTACTAAAGTCCGTTGCAAGCTATCAAGTGAACGACTGCGTGTTGATGCGCCTTGAGCACTTGAACTCTGATCGAATGCAAGTAGCACCTCGCCTGGCACGAAGTCTAAGCGACTCGCTTCACTTAGCAGGCGTGCATTATCAGCACTTAAGTTTTGTGAAAGCGATAGCGTATACAGTAGCGCATCGTGCCCTTGTGTTGTGGCTACGCGCACATAGTATTCATTGGTAAGGGGAACAACTAAAGATTTGGCACCCGGTTCTGATATAGATAGTTCAGCCACAACGACGCCAGACTGATCTACTGCCCTGAGTTCAACAAGGGCATTGATATTGAATTCCTCTTCGTTAGCAGGAAAGACACTTAAACTTACAGTCTGGCCTTCGACCAAGGAAACTCGGTAATAATCATCAAGATCTTCCTCAAACTGATAGCAAAAACCAAGATCCTGAGACTTGCCATTTATGTAGCCTCCAATTGTAATCGGGTTACTAACCAGCTGGGCCGAAAAAAGAGAGTTATTCTGCTCACTAAGCGTGGAGCATGTTTGCTCAACATCAAGATCTACATTGGTATCAGGCTTTACGCTCACCTGGCCTTCGATTGTCACCAAGCCATCGTAAGTATCATCACTCAGCTTACTACCGCTTCCACAAGCAACTAAGGACAAGGCCAGGATACTCAATAGCAGCTTTAAAAAAGGGTGTGTACTCATATATGAAATCTCGATTACTGATAGCTAAAGACTTAACGCCAATAAATCAACCTTAGGACTAGGGCGAATAAATAGTCTATTAGTAAATTGTAGCAAAGTTAGGGAAATCTTTTTTGTTCTGACTCTGCATTTAACTGCCTGAGACGCGCCATTTTTTCGCCAATTTTTAGCTCTAAACCACGATTTACCGGGTGATATAACTGCGTGCCAGCAAGGTCTTCAGGAAAATAACATTCACCAGCAGCAAAGCCATCAGGCTCATCATGAGCGTAACGGTACTCCATTCCCATACCCTGATCTTTCATGAGCTGTGTAGGCGCATTTCTTAAATGCATTGGCACTGTCTCATCTCCGCCTTCCTGCACCAAACGTCGACAGGCATTAAAAGCGCTGTATACCGCATTGCTCTTTGGGGCGACAGCTAAGTAAATCACAGCGTGCGCTATACTCAGCTCACCTTCGGGGCTACCTAAGCGCTCCTGAACATCCCAGGCATTTAAAGCAAGTGTTAACGCTCGGGGGTCTGCATTACCAATATCCTCACTCGCCATCCTAACTACGCGCCTGGCTATATATAGAGGGTCACAACCGGCATCAATCATACGGACAAACCAATATAGCGCGGCGTCGGGATCAGAACCTCTAACAGATTTATGCAGAGCAGATATTTGTTCGTAGAAGATGTCTCCGCCTTTATCGAAGCGCTTAAGCGAACTTTGGATAACCTCTTCAATATTCTCTTTACTAACGACGCACCGCTTAGCATCTCTATCCGCCAGATCAACTGCTAGTTCAAGAAAGTTTAAGGCCTTGCGAGCGTCACCATCTGCAACCTTTGCCAAAATATCGACTAGCGATTCGTCTATTTTCACGTCAATATCGGGGAAGCCATTTCGATGCGCTAAAGCGTTGCTTATAACCAAAGCGGTTTCGTGCGAGTCCAACTTTTTTAATACATAAACCCTTGCACGTGAAAGTAATGCATTATTCAATTCAAACGAGGGGTTTTCGGTTGTCGCGCCGATAAAGATAACAGTGCCATCTTCAACAAAGGGTAAAAAAGCATCTTGCTGGGACTTATTAAAGCGGTGGACTTCATCTACGAAAAGTATTGTGTCCCTACCCGTTTGTTGACGATACATCTTTGCCTGTTCAATCGCCGAACGGATATCTTTCACACCACTCAATACTGCAGATAAGGGCAAGAAGTTGGCATCGAAGTGCTCAGCTAATAGATTCGCAAAAGTAGTCTTGCCGACGCCAGGCGGCCCCCATAAGATCATAGAATGAAGAGCTTGTTTATCTATGGCTTGCCTTAATGGACGAGAAGGCCCTACCAGGTGACTTTGACCAACATACTCTGACAGGTCTGCAGGTCTTACACGCGCAGCTAAAGGCGCATAGCGTTTGCTTGTAGATTCTTTCTGGGATTCACTAAAAAGCGGCGCGTCATCGAATAAAGACATTTTCTATCTACCTATGAGCCGGGTATTTGGACATCTCTAATAATGTCAGTACCTTCTGGTAATTCAGGCGTAAAGGTATTACTTGGCAGCTCTAAATTAACTTGCGACTGAATAAAGCTCATTGTACTTTCTTGCCCTAAAGCATCTGTGATCCGGAGTTCGCTCACATTCGAACCAGAGAAACGTAACTTCAGCCCCTCAAATAAGCTTTCCTCTGATTTTGGCTTTAAAGTGAACTGCCTTATTGATGGTTCAAACCATGCCATTTCTACCTCAAATAGCTGACCAATTTTTTGAGTATCACCACTAAACAATATTGCGGGAGTCGTTTGCACCTGCGAGCCCACAGCTTGGATAGTTGCCTGCTCTAAGTCAGGGTCATAAACAGTTACCTCCTTTCCATCAGAGATAACAATTTGTTCGAGCGGTTCATAGGTACGCCAGAAGAATTTGCCTGCTCTATCTGCTTTAAGCTCACCTTTAGACTCCTGAATACGTGCACCACGCTGATCAACAGAATATTGTACAAAAGTCGCAGAAAGAGTTTTTATCCTATTCAGAGACTCTACAAGCTCATCCAGTGCAGAGCCTTGCGTTTCAGGTGCTGAATAAACTGAACAGGTAAAAAGAGATAAAACGGAGAAGAAAATAAATCTATACATAGTGTGTCCATAACAAGTAATACAAGGCGTATACACCCTAAATAAGCGTAAGCCTTTCGCTAGAACGCAACTTTAACACATGAAACAAAGCTGAAAAGATAATTGTTGTTCATCTTATCATCTTGGCTATTTGCATAGATAACAACCCGAATTCTAAACGCTCAGCCCCTATTCACCACTTAAAACACTACATATCGGCATATCTAGAGCCACAAAAATTGATTCAGAATCACTCACCCACTAGCGATCTTCTCTCATTAAACTACACTTGAGGATCAGTGGTTTAGATATTTCCACTTCTAACAATGGTGATCATTTTGAACGATGGCGACAAAGCCAACAATCAGGGCTACAGCTTGGGTGTAAGGCTTCTAAGAGTTGTCTTTTCACTCTAATTGCTGATTACTTTGGTGATCACTCCTGTACATATGTATAACGAGTACCAGCAACAAAAGTTACGCATAGACCGTAACCTTATTACCTACCAATCGATCTTTGGAAAGTCTATTGCCACAGCTTGGTGGAATTATGATATGGAGCAACTTGAAGCTACGCTCCAGGGGGTATTAGGGCTTGCCGATATTTCAGGAATCCTGCTGATAGATTCAGAATCGAAACAGATTTTCGTCGATGGAAATAGCCCCAAAGAGAACGTAGATAAAGACAGCTGGGCAAATAAGTTCTATCAAGAATTCGAGGTGAGCTACGATGGACGTAAAATGGGTACACTTTACTTGTTTTCAAGCAGAGACATAGTAATAGACCAAGTTAAACACAATTTTCTATTCATTTTGGTGAACGCTGTTATTAAGTCAATTGTGCTATGGATACTCTTTCTGTGGGCGTTTAACAAGTTTCTAGTTAAAGCACTTGATAAGTTTCTGATTAAGATGGAAACAACTGACTTTGACAACATACATGACGATAGGCCAACTCTATCTGCTGAACTCTCACACCCCGGGCTTGATAGCCGTGAATTACGGCGCTTAGATAATGTATTCACATCACTTAAAAAGCGTCTTGATAAATCGAAAAACAACTTGCTTTCGCTTAACTCAAATCTTGAAGACATTGTCAGCAAACGTACGAGCATGCTTAAGCGACAGAGTAGTCTACTAGAAGCAATGAGCAGCCAGGCACGAATAGGCGCATGGGAATATGACATTCAAAGTAAAGTGCTAACCTGGTCGTCAAAAACGAGAGAGATATTTGAGGTAGACGATAGCTTCACTCCCACGCCCGACTCTATCAAGCAATTCTATCCCGAACAAAGCATGGGGAAACTTGAAGCACTCCAACTCGAAGCCATCAGATCCGGCACGCCTTGGGCTGAACAGTTAAAAGTAAAAACACATAAAGGCCATCATATTTGGATCACTAGTACCGGTGAAGCAGAGTTTGAAGATGGAGTCTGCCTTCGTTTGTATGGTTCAGTGCAGGACATTGATGCCGAGGTAGGGGCTCATCAAGACCTTGTAGATGCAAAACAAAAAGCCGTGGCTGCAGACGTTGCTAAAAGCGAGTTTTTAGCCAGCATGAGCCACGAGATCAGAACTCCCATGAACGGCATTATGGGTATGCTCCACTTGCTACTAGGTAGCGATCTAAGCGAACAGCAGCGAGATCAGGCTGAACTATCTCTTTCTAGCGCAGAATCCTTACTGTCACTACTAAACGAAATATTAGATATTTCGAAAATAGAAGCTGGCAAGCTAAAACTCGAATATATCGATTTTGACCTTTCTGAGCTTCTTCGTCACCAAGAAAGCTTATGGAAAGGGACTGTTGAAAAGAAAGGCGTCAAGCTTGAACTCCAGTGCACAGACATTTCTCATCAGTATTTAAAAGGTGACCCGAATAGAATTAAGCAAATCGTTTCGAATCTAGTCAGCAATGCAGAAAAGTTTACCGAACAAGGCATTATCAAAATGACCGCTTCGACCTTAGAAGTTGGCGATAAAATAAAAGTGAGTATTAGTATTACTGATACTGGAGTAGGTATAAAACAAGCAAAACTCGGCACAATCTTCGATATTTTCTCACAAGAGGACAGCTCTACCACACGTAAGTATGGCGGGACAGGTTTAGGCTTAACTATCGTGCGCGAACTATCTGAAATGATGGGAGGTCACGTAGACGTGGTGAGTAAATTAGGATGCGGCAGCACATTTACCGTTCAGCTATTATTAGATATTGGGAAACGCCACAAGCCATCAACACACTTGAGCCACGAGAACGTGACAACAAAGCCTCTCTAGGCAGTTTCAATATTTTGTTGGTAGAAGATGTCAAAACAAACCAATTGATAGCCGAAGTGATTCTTGATGAAAACAACTACCCTTGCACCACCGCTAATAATGGGCAGGAAGCCATTCAAATATTGAAAGAAAGTAATACACAATTCGACCTGATATTAATGGACTGCCAAATGCCAATTATGGATGGCTACGAAGCGACTAGAAAAATTCGAAAAGGGTCTGCGGGTGAACATTATACAAGAATACCAGTGGTCGCCATGACAGCTCACGCGATGAAAGGCGATCGAGACAAGTGTATCGAAGCGGGTATGAACGACTATTTATCAAAACCTTTTTCACCAGAAGAAATGTTAGAAAAACTACAATACTGGTTATAAAAGAACGGTTAGCATATTAAGCGAGCTATTAACTATAACTTATAAATCAAGCGTGATTAGGTAGAAATTATGAAAAGCTTATTATTCTCTACAAATTTAGCATTATTGGGGCTACTTACAGCAACCCTTGCTTATTCTTCCGAAAAACAGGTATCCCTTTCTTACGTTGATTACCCACCCTACTACGGAAAGACTCTAGAGAATGGAGGCCCTATAAGTGAAATCATTTCAGCTGCTTTTAAATTAAAAAATTACAAAGTAACGAAAGAACAACTGCCATGGTCTAGAGCGCTAGAATGGACCAAAGAAGGTAAATTCGACGGTATCTATACCGCCTGGTACAGGAAAGATCGAGAAAAAGATTTCGCCTATTCTGCAGAGCTCCCTGCAAATAAAGTAGTTTTATTCAAACGCAAAGACGCTCAAATCAATTATCAAAGTTATTCAGATCTAAAACCCTACACCATCGGCGTTGTTCGCGGATACGCCAACCCACCAGGCTTCGATGAAGCAGGCCTAACCCTCGCCCCCGTAACGACAGATAAACAGAACCTATTAAAATTATCTGCTTCCCGAATAGATTTAGTATTAGTAGATAAAGCACTAGGAAATTACATCATTAAAACGCAAATTCCTGATATGGCAAATCAACTCTAATCACTTGAGCCACCGCTAAAAAAAGATCCGCAATACTTGATGTTTTCAAGAAGTTCGCCTGGCTACCAAATAAAACTCAATGATTTTAACGATGGTCTGAAACAACTCAAAGAGTCGGGGGAAATAAAAGCGATCCTAGAAAAGCATGGGTTACAGTAGATAACTGTATCCTATCTGGGTCTAAGGTCAAATATTAGCCCTTACCCTATAGTAAGTTCGATAAGGGGCTTTTTAGCTATTCGCTGGTTACTGAATATCTTCAGAAAACTTGTCTCGACCAGAAAAGTATAGATTCTAGTCCTTGGGTGGAGGCGGTGCGAGGACTTCTCTAGATCCATTATGGCCGGCAGCACTGACAACACCAGCTTGCTCCATTGCTTCAACCAGGTTTGCAGCTCGGTTATAGCCTACCTTCAGCTTTCTCTGCACTGAGGAGATAGATACTCTTCTGGTTTCCGTAACAAATGCTACAGCCAGGTCGAACAAGGCATCTTGTTCGTTGTCTCCACCACCTTCTTCTGCAAAGGCTGCTACCGCGGGGTCTGAGCTATCGCCACCAGATAGAACCTCTTCAAGATAATTAGGTTGCCCGCGTTCTTTCCATGCTTCAACCACCTTATGAACTTCGTGGTCATCAACAAAAGCACCGTGAACACGAATTGGCACACCACTACCTGGTGGCATATATAGCATATCACCGTGACCCAAGAGCTGCTCTGCTCCACCCTGGTCCAATACGGTTCTAGAGTCGATCTTTGATGATACCTGGAAGGATATACGGGTAGGAACGTTTGCTTTGATCAAACCGGTAATGACGTCAACTGAGGGACGCTGAGTTGCGAGAATAAGGTGGATACCGGCGGCTCTTGCTTTTTGTGCGATACGCGCGATTAGCTCTTCGACCTTCTTGCCAACAATCATCATCATGTCGGCAAACTCATCAATAATTACCACTATAAAGGGTAAAGTCTCAAGATCCGGACGGTCACTTTCTTCATTTCTTAGGTGTAAATCTGGCACCCAGATAGGGTCCTTCATGGGCTCGCCGCGCTCAATAGCTTCTTTAACCTTTCGGTTATAGCCTGCAATGTTACGAACGCCCAAAGAAGCCATCAACTTATAACGGCGCTCCATTTCGGCAACACACCAACGCAGAGCATTCGCAGCCTCTTTCATATCGGTTACCACTGGGGTTAATAGGTGCGGTATACCATCATAAATTGAAAGCTCCAACATCTTTGGATCAACCATGATAAAACGCACTTCATCAGGTTGTGCTTTAAACAGCATACTTAGAATCATACTGTTAACACCAACCGACTTACCTGAACCCGTCGTACCGGCTACCAGCAAGTGCGGCATTTTCGCCAAGTTTGTAACGACCGGGTCGCCTGCAATATCGTTTCCTAACGCCAGGGTAACCGGTGACTCTGCATCATCATAATCCTTAGATAGCAAAACTTCGCTAAAGCGGACAATCTCTCGGTGCTCATTTGGTATCTCGATACCAACTACTGACTTACCAGGGATAACTTCAACCACCCTGACAGCAAGTACTGCCAAAGAACGAGCCAGATCCTTCGCTAGATTAGAAATCTTACTAACTTTTACACCGGGGGCTGGCTGAATCTCAAAACGTGTAATCACCGGGCCGGGATTAACCTCTACAACTTCCGCTTTGACACCAAAGTCGCCCAGCTTCTCTTCAAGTAGCCTAGACATATGCTCGAGCATCTCTTTGGAGAAGCCGAGTTTTTTATTAGTTTCTGCAGGATCAAGTAAAGATATAGACGGTAAAGGACCCTCTGAAGCAATAAACAAACTCCCCTGCTTTTCATCTTCCAAGCGCTTACTTGCTTTGCTCTTCTTAACAAAAGGTGAGATTTTAATTCCAGACTTCGTTTCGCTAGACGCATCACTTGCAACCTCAACATCATCTGCTTTGCCTTGCGCCTTGGTACCCGCTTTGACCTGAATAGGCGGCGACTGTTCAAGCTCGGAATCTACTGGAGAATATGGTTGTTTGCCTTTTGAAGTCTTAGGTGAGGCACGGCCCTTATCATCAATATAAGGCTCACTTCGCTTAGTGGCTTCACCCGTATCGGTTTTCTTAGAAAGCTTTTCTTTTAAAGCAGTGAGTTTTCCTTTAAGCAAAGAAACGGACCCTGTACTTGAATCTTTTTCGGCACGCTCCGGTGAAACATCGTTAACAGGGCGACGATCGTTAATATGAATTTCTCTTTCTTTAACTTGCTCTGCGATTTGAGAGGCTTCAGCGTCGCGCTTAAGCTTTTGATCAAGGCGCAGATCACGTTTATCAAGATACTTTGAATATAGGCGCTTAATAACGACAGATAATTTATCGTAAAGTTTAATCGTCAACGCTCCGGTTTTATCCATCAGCCCTAACCAGGAAATCCCGGTAAAAACTGTCAGACCAAATAGAAGCATCGACACTAACATCAAAGTAGTGCCCAGGATGTTAAATTGAGCGAGCATACTGTTTGATAATTCCATACCAACAATACCACCCGAAACGTTATCTAAGCCTGCGACCGAATAAATAGCCAATAAACCCGTGGCACCAAGCAAAGTCAGAACAAAACCGATAACCCGAATGATAAACATTGGCCAATGAAAGACCTTCCTGGACTTTCTATTCTTAAAAAGCAGCGCGGCGCGATAGCCGATTAATATTGGGAAGAGGTAGGAAACATAGCCAAAAAAGTGCAGCAGTATATCGGCAAACCATGCACCGGCTTTACCACCGTAATTTGAAGCAACCTGATTTGTACCCGTGCTACTCCAACCAGGATCCATCGGAGAGTGGGAAATTAATGCAGCGAACAGAAAAATGCAGACAGCAACCGTTAGAATCAAGGCACCTTCACGCGAGCCTTGGGATAAATAGGCATGAAAATGATGTTGTTCTGAGTTACTACTACCAGGTTGTGCCATGTCGCTTATCACTGAATTACTAACTATGGTTGGCGAATCGAAAAAATATAAGTGTACGGACTATAGCTAACAGTATAGGAAAGCTTGA